>CAIVYX010000124.1 GCA_903910245.1 uncultured Opitutia bacterium
GATTCTCCGCTTCGCCTTAGTGCAGCGCCTTGTGAAGGGTCGCACTTCGCAGGGAATGACGGAGTAAGTTGCCGCTTCTCGGTATCTTCGCTCCGTTTTTCGTTTAAAGTCATTTAAGCGGAACTTGCCCCTCCTTCACGGGAAGGGCAGAGTTCCCTTGTGATTAAATCTGCGATCACGGTCTCGCTCGTCGCCCAAGCCAAGGGCGGACCCTTCGTCTATTGGGACGGACTCGAGTCCGCCGCGGCCTCCGCCGCGAAGCTCGGCTTCGACGCGATCGAGATTTTCGCCCCATCCGCGGCCGCAATCGACCGCCTGGCGCTCCACGCCCTGCTCAAGCAGCACGGCCTCTCCGCCGCGGCCTTCGGCACCGGGGGCGGCTGGCTCGTCCATAAGTGGCACCTGACCCACGCTGACTCAGCCATCCGCACACAGGCCCGCGAATTCATCCGCGCGATCATTGACGTGGCTGGCGAATTCAAAGCTCCCGCCATCATCGGTTCGATGCAGGGCAAGGCCGAGGGCGACGTCTCCCGCGACCAAGCCCTGACCTGGCTCGCTGAAGCACTCACCGACCTCGGTGCCCACGCCGCGCAATACGGTGTGCCGCTCCTCTACGAGCCGCTCAACCGCTACGAGACGAATCTCCTGAACCGCCAGCTCGACGCCGCCCAATTCCTTGAAGCCCGCCAGGTCGCGAACGTGAAGCTACTCTGTGACCTATTCCATATGAACATCGAGGAGGTCTCGAACGCCGCCACGGTCCGCGCCTGCGGCCGTCATGTCGGGCACGTCCACTTCGCCGACAGCAATCGCCAGGCAATCGGCTTCGGCCACACGGACGCTGCCTCGGTCATCGCCGCGCTCAGGGACATCGGTTTCACTGGTTATCTCTCCGGCGAGATCTTGCCTTTGCCTGACTCCGAAGCCGCCGCCGCGCAGACGATCAAGGCCATCCGCACCCACTTACCCCGCTAAGACCATGCTCAAGCACCAACTCATCCATCCGAGGATCTCCGAAATCCTTGCCCGCGCCGGCCATCACTCGGTCATCCTAATCGCCGACGGCAACTATCCGGTTTGGGGCAAGAAGGGCCCGAACGCCGAGCTGGTCTCGCTCAACCTCTCGCCAGGCATTCCGACCGTCGCCCAAGTGCTGCGCGCGGTACTCAGCGCCGTGCCGGTTGATGCGGTCAACACGATGGGCATCCCGCCCGACGATTCCTACGCGCAGAAGGGCGAGCCGCCCGTCTGGGCCGAGTTCCGACAGGAAGTAAAGGCCGCTGGCCTGAAGCTCGAACTACAGCCGGTTCTGAAGTGGGATTTCTACAAGGCTGTCGAATCCGCTGACCATATCCTCACGATTCAGACCGGCGACCAAGCCCTCTGGGGTAACGTGCTCCTTACCGTCGGCTGCCGCACGGCCTGAACTTTCACACCATGAAGACTCGCCCCCTCGGTAAGACCGGGATCGAACTCCCCATCCTCAGCTTCGGCGCCTCGTCGCTTGGCCAGGAATTCCGCAGCGTCGCCCTCGACGACGCCCTGAAGTCCGTCCAGGTCGCCCTCGACTGCGGCATCAACTTCATCGATACCTCGCCCTTCTACGGCCGCGGTATTTCCGAAGTGCTCCTGGGCGTCGCCCTCCGGGGCGTCCCGCGCGATAGCTACAAGCTCTGCACGAAACTCGGCCGCTATGACCTGACGCATTTCGATTTTAGCGCGAAGCGCGTCGCGGAGAGCATCAACGTCTCCCTGCACCGCCTCGGCACCGACCACCTCGACATCATCCTCTGCCACGACATCGAGTTCGTCCCGATGCAGCAGATCGTCGACGAGACCATTCCCGCCCTCCGCAAGGCGAAGCAGGCCGGCAAGGTGAAGGCCATCGGCTTCAGCGGCTACCCGCAGAAGATCTTCAAGTTCATCTGCGA
>CAIVYX010000125.1 GCA_903910245.1 uncultured Opitutia bacterium
CCTCATGCCCACGGGCCCTCCTTTGAATCCTCTCCCCGCTTGCGCTCCCGCATCTTTTCCTAACCCTGCGGGAACCCCACCCACTCCCCAAGGTCACCCTCCCATGGCTTCTACTCCTGTCCGCCTCCTTTCCCTCCTCGGCGCCGCTTTACTGGCGACACCAACGGTCGCCCGCGCCGCCGACCCCATGCCGGAAGACGTCCGCTTCCAGACCGAGACGCTGCTCACTGGCCTGCCGCAGCCGATGCACCTCGAATTTGCCCCCGACGGTCGTATCTGGTTCAACGAATACCTCGGCGCCCTTAAAATCTACGACCCGAAGACCAAGCGCGTCACGCTCGTCGCCGAGATGGAAATCTTCAAGACGCTCGAGAACGGCTTCCTCGCCTTCGCGCTCGACCCCAAGTTCGCGCAGAACGGCTGGATCTACCTGATCTACTCGCCCGTCGGCTTCGACGGCCAGTACATCTCCCGCTTCCAGGTGAAGGACGACAAGCTCGTCGCCGGTAGCGAGAAGCTCATCTTGAAATACGAAGAGCAGCGCCTGCAGTGCTGCCACCACGGCGCGACCCTCAAGTTCGGCCCGGATGGCTTCCTGTATTTCTCGACCGGCGATAACACCAGCCCCTTCGGAGACAGCAAAGGCTACGCCCCGCTCGACCAGCGCCCCGGCAAGGAACCGTGGGATGGCGCGCGCACTTCCGCCAACACCAACACCCTTGTCGGCAAGGTGAACCGCATCCGCGTGCATGACGACGCGACCTACAGCATCCCGGAAGGCAATCTCTTCAAGCCCGGCACTCCTAAGACCCGCCCCGAGATCTTCGCGATGGGCACGCGCAATCCTTGGCGCCTGAGCATCGACCCGAAGACCGGTTACGTCTACTGGGGCGAAGTCGGTCCCGACGCGCGCGTCGACGGCCCACGCGGTTCCCGCGGTTACGACGAAATCAACCAAGCAAAGAAAGCCGGCAACCACGGCTACCCGTTCTTCGTCGGCAATAACTCGCCTTACGCCGAATACGACTACGCGACCGAGAAGGTCGGACCGCTCTTCGACCCGAAGGCGCCAATGAACAAGAGCCGGAACAACACCGGCCTCGTGGAACTCCCGCCCGCCGTGCCAGCCTTCATCTACTGGCCCTACGCGGTCTCGGAACAGTGGCCCGAGCTCGGCGAAGGCGGCCGCACCGCCTGCGCGGGCCCGGTCTTCCATTGGCAGGAATCCTACGAAAAAACTAACGGCTTCCCGAAGCACTTCGACCGCTCCCTGCTCTTCTGGGATTGGCAGCGCCCGTTCATCAAGTGGGCCCGGCTCGACGCCAACTCCGATCTCAAGGGGCTGGAAGCCTTTGCGCCGACGACCTTCGTGACCGCGAACTCCGATGACCAGCGCAAGAAGCAGAAGGCCCTCATCGATAACGGCGCGACGGTCATCCGCCGCCCAGTCGACGCAACCTTCGGGCCCGACGGTTGCCTCTACCTGCTCGACTACGGCGAGACCTGGGGCGCCAATGCAGATTCCGCGCTGCTGAAGATCTCCTATGTGCGCGGCAACCTCCAGCCGATCGCTAAGCTAGCCGTCTCCACGCCGGCTGGCCCGGCTCCGCTCAAGTCCACGCTCTCCGCGAAAGGCTCACGCGACCTCGATGGCGGCAAGCTCAGCTATTCCTGGAAGCTCCAGCCCGGAGACAAGAAGCTCGGTGATGGCGAAGAACTCGCTGTCACGCTCGAGACCGCGGGCAACTTCAACATCGAACTCACCGTCTCAGATGGCCAGGGCGGCACCGTCACGCGCTCCACGCCCATCGTCGTCGGCAACACGGTGCCCGTCGCTCGCTTCCTCGCCCCGCTGGACGGAGACTTCTACACGCCGGGCAAGCCACTCAGCTACAAGGTCACCGTACAGGA
>CAIVYX010000126.1 GCA_903910245.1 uncultured Opitutia bacterium
CAGGCCGTACCCACGCATTGAGTGAACCTAAACTCGCCACTTTAACGCGATTTTAGGTTCAGCGACAACAAGGTGCGGCCTGACCCCATTGGCTGAGGTGTTCTACGGAACACGCTCGCCCGCTGAGTCGGATTCCGACTCACTGCGGCGGATGATTGATTGGATCCATAACCAAACCTTACTCCCCGCCGACGGCTGGATCCTGCTGCTCGCCCTCTTCGGGGCGATGTGTATCGGGCTCTCGAAGTCCGGCCTCGCGGGAACGGCCACGCTCAACGTGGTCATCATGGCCAAGATCTTCGACGCTAAGCCCTCCGTGGGTATCGTGCTGCCTATGCTCATCGTGGCCGACCTGATGGGCTACCTGATCAATCGCAAAGGCGGGAGCTGGAAGCAGATCGTCCCGATGATCCCCGCCGCAGTCGTCGGCGTCATCGCCGGCTGGCTGCTACTGGACCGGGTCGATAACGGTACGGCGCGCGTCGTCATCGGCGTGCTCATCCTCGCGCTGCTCGCCTTCAACGTCGTCCTGAACCGTCGCCGCGAACAGCTCCTCGCGCTCACCCGCGACCGCACGTTCACCTGGGGCATGGGCGGGATCGCCGGTATCTCGACGATGCTCGCCAACGCTGCGGGGCCGGTGATGACGGTCTACCTCCTCGCGCAGCGACTAGAGAAAAAAGAGCACCTCGGGGTCTTCTGCCGCTTCTTCCTTTTCATCAACCTCTTCAAGCTGCCCTTCAGCGGCAGTCTCGGAATTGTCACCGGGCCGTCACTGATGACCAATCTGGTCCTGCTGCCTGGCGTCATCGCCGGCATCGTGCTCGGCTGGCTGCTCCTGAAGCGCATGCCGCAGGACGCCTTCGAGTCCATCCTGGCCTGGCTGACCGCCTTCGCGGCGGTCTGGCTGATCGTCGGCTGACCGCTTGACTCCGCTCGGCGCCGCGGCGGAAATAAGGGTCTTATGAAGACCGCCCTTCTCTTCCTCGTCGCCCTCGCCTCCCTCCCGCTGTCGGCCGCACCGCGTAAACTCGCCGTCGGCGCCACGCCCGAAAGCGTCACCAAGGGATTCGAAGGCAAATACTTCGTCACCCTGATGGGCACCTCCCGCAAGCTCGGCGACGGCGACGGAAAAATCGCGCAGGTCGACGGCGACAAGGTCACCATCCTCACCGAAGGCCTCGACGACCCGAAGGGAATCGTCTTCGTCGGTGACCGTCTCATCACCGCCGACTTTGACAAGGTCTGGTCCATCGATGCCAAGGGACAGAAGACCCTCCTCGCCGGCCCGGCAGCCTTCCCGACCGCGCCGACGTTCCTCAATGACGTGGTTGTCTCGCCTGACAAGAAGAGCGTGCTGATCACCGACATGGGCGCGGTCACGAAGATGCGCGGCACAGACGGCAAGCTCTTCGCCATCGATAGCCCCGAGCACAAAGCGATCCCGGTCGTCGCCCGCGTCTTCCGCGTGACACTCGAAGGCAAAGTGACCGAAGTCATCGCCCCGAATCCGATCATGCTCAACCCGAACGGCATCGACGTGCTGGCCGACGGCCGCATCCGTATCGCGGAGTTCTTCCTAGGTAACGTCCTCGAATATAAGGATGGCGCCTTCAAGACCATCGCCAAGGGACACCGCTCCGGCGACGGTATCGTCCACGACTCCAAGGGCCGCTTCTACGTCTCCGAAGTCATGACCGGCCGCGTCACCCGCTACGAAGCCGACGGCTCCGGCCCCAAGGAACTCGGCCAGGGCCTCAAGGCCGCCGCCGACCACTTCCTCGACGAACAGGCCGGCGTGCTCATCGTCCCCGACAGCAAGGCCGGCGAGCTGGTCTTCCTCGCGCTCTAAGGCGGAGCAGGGCCTGGTGTAAAGAAAGGGACAGGGCTTGCCCTGTCCCTTTCTTCGTCTTTGCACTTTTCTGCCTTTGCACCGTATCTTACCTCCACCCCCATGAAGTCCCTGCTCTCCCTCCTCGCCCTCACCCTCGCACTGCCCGTCTTCGCCCAGGACGGCTTCACGCCGCTCTTCAACGGCAAGGATCTCTCCGGCTGGGACGGTGAACCCGGACTCTGGGCCGTCGAAGACGGCGTGATCGTCGGCACGAGCGAGGTCGGTAAGCCGAAGACGAATTCGTTCCTGATCTGGAACGGTAAGGCGAAGGACTTCGAGGTCCGCGCGACCGTCAAGGTCGTCGGCGACAACAACTCCGGCGTGCAATACCGTAGCCGTCGCC
>CAIVYX010000127.1 GCA_903910245.1 uncultured Opitutia bacterium
GGCGGGGTAGCGGCCTTTGCCGGCGATGACCGCCACGGTCTGCGTGGGGTCGAAGCCCGGGGGGAGGAATCGCGAGGCTGACGCCATGGGGGCAGTGTTTCGGCGGAAGGGCTCGGGCTCAAGCCTGCTTTGGGTTGCCACTGGCGGCCGGTCGGAGCGTAATGCGCCATGCCTGCTGCCATCGGTATCCTAGGTGGAACTTTCGATCCTCCGCATACGGGTCATGTGGCGGCGGCCGTGGCCGCGCATAAGCAGCTCGGTTTGGACGAGGTCCGCATTATTCCGGCGGGACAGGCCCCCATGAGGTCGGGCGCGCCAGTGGCCTCCGCGGCTGACCGTGCGACGATGTGCCGCTTGGCCTTCGCGGAATGTCCGTGGGCCGTGGTGGATGAGCGAGAGATTCATCGCGAGGGCACCAGTTGGTCGATTGTGAGTGCCCGTGAATTGGCCAAGGAATTTCCTGAGGCCATGCGGGTCTGGGTCCTCGGGGCTGATCAGCTGGCCAGGCTGGACCGGTGGAAGGATGTCGCCGAGCTGTGCAGTCTGGTAGAATTTGCCGTGCTGTCACGTGATGGTATCTCGACCGTTCCCCCTCCGGCCATCGCGGCTTTCATTCGCCTGACCGTGTTGCAGGCGCCGGCGGTACAAGTGTCTCCACCGCCCTGCGCGAGGCCCTGCGCCGCGGTGATTCGACCCGAAACGGCTTGCCCATCGGGGTCGCCCGCCACATCGATAAGCGCTCCCTTTACCAAGCCTGACCATGTCCGCCCTTAAAAAGAAGACCAAGAAGACCTCCGCCAAGCCTGTCGCTAAGCCTGCCGCCAAGGGTCGCCCTGCTGGCAAGTCCGCCAAGCCTGCCGCCCGCTCGGTCCGTCCGGCCCGCCGCGTCATCCCTGCTATCCCTGCTTTGAAGGCCAAGAGCCGTGGCGAGAAGTCCGCCGCCAAGCCGATGGTAGTCATGCCGAAGATTCCGGCCCACCTCATCGCTGCCGTGCGCGCTTTGGACGACAAGAAGGCCGTCGAGATTCGCGTCCTCGAGATGGGCCAGATTTCATCCATCGCCGATTTTCTCGTGATCGCCACTGGTACGTCCGAGCCGCATCTGCGCGCCCTCCGTATCGCCCTCGAGCATGCTCTGGATGATGTCGGCGTGACTTCCCGCTCCGAATCCCAGCGCGACAGCGGCTGGACGGTCGTGGATGCTTTCGATGTTCTTTTCCACGTGTTCCGTGATGACATCCGTAAGAGCTACGCGCTGGAAGCCTTGTGGAAGGACGGACTGGATATCCCGGTCTCGGCCATCCTGAAGGCCTGAGCGGAAAGGAAGCACTCGGTGGTGGTAGTGGGCAGGATCGAACTGCCGACCTAGGGCTTATGAGTCCCTCGCTCTAACCAACTGAGCTACACTACCGAAAACCGAGTTCGGTTAGTCCAGCCAAGCCCTTCGGGCTCGTCAAGCCGATTGAGGCTCAGGAGCGAGCAGGAAGGAGCACGAAGAAGCAGAGCATCCAGAGGGCTAGGCTCAGGAAACCGAGGACGATCACGAGATTTCCCTGGGTTTGGCGGATGTCGGACAGGCCTTCCTGTTCGAGGGTCTGACCGAGCTTCCGGACGAAGAGGATCGGTAGGAGCGCGGCCGGCGTGGTCGTGAAGCCGAGCAGGATGAGCAGCATCGTTCGCGAAATCTGGCGGTCGCTATCCAAAATGTAGATCACGTAGATGAGTAGCGCGAAGAGAGGCGGCAGGAGGAAGGTCGAGCCGCACCAGAGGTAGCCTTCGCGGACGGTGCGTTCGAGCGATTCACCAGCGGCATTGCGGGCGGCGTCTGGGGTGAGCGCTTGACCGAGCGGCAGTTCCGCCCCGGGCGGCGGCGGAGCGTCGGTGCCTAGGCCGGAAGCGTCCGTGGACGATACCGAGGGTACGCGGCTGAGGCCGATGGCGCGGAAATAGTCGCGCACCGTCATCCAGGAACCGTCGACCTCGATGTTATGGAGTAGGCTGATTTCGCCGGCGCGGAGCATCTCGCTCACGCGCACGAGTGGGAAGGGGCCGGTGATGGCGCCTTTCCAGCGGAGGCGGAATGGGGTGGGGCGTGACATCGTTCAGAGATCTCGTCCTTGAAGGAGGGTTTCCCAACCACCGTCGGGGGTGATCAGACCTTTGGGGATACCGGCGGCCTGCGCGGCTTCGGCGACTGTGCCCGGATAGCGTAGCAGTGGCGTGAGTGGAGCGGCTTCGGCGACGCGCTTGACCTCGCCGTCGTCGCCGACGCGGAAGAGCACCGTGGCCTTGCCTTCGTTATCGAGGCCGTAGAGGGCGCTACCCTTGATCGTCTCGCGCAGCTCAGGCTTGCCGTCGCGGCCGACCCAGCCGGCGAAGATCAGCTTGCGATTACGCAGATTGGCAAAGGTCGCGCGCCAGAATCGGGCCTCCTCGGTATAGCCAGCTCCACCCGGGGGAGTCAGGAAGGCGCGTAGCTCCAGCTGGAGGTCGGCCCACTTTTCCTTGAAGAGGAAGTCGTAGGGGCGGAGCGAGTTCTGCGTGATGCGGCGCAACTGGTCGGCGTCGCGCTGGGCGGACGGAGAGAAGAGCAAGCCCCAGGCGTCCGGCCGGGTGGTCGCGAGTTTATAAAGTTCCTGGAGCTGGTAGGCGCGCAGCTCAGGGTAGCGCGAGTCGCTCCGGCGGACGCGGTCCATCGTGCGGATGAGCGGTTCGAGCAGCTTGCCCGACTTGGCGTCCTGGAAACGACTGACTTGACGGATGAAATCCAGTTCGTTGATCGCCGTCGGAGTGGCAATCTCTTCGCCCGCGCGCACTCCATTATTGAATTCACGTCGACTCCAGGTGGTCTCGACGACGGCGCCTTCGCGGGTGAGCTCCTTGGCCTTCTGACTGAACTCGACGCCCTCGGTGATGTTCCGCTTCGTTTCGACAATATCGCTGGTCACGTAGACTGTCCGGCCCGCCGTGACTCCGCGGATGGAGTAAAGATTGAGCGTATACCGGCGAAGCGAATCAGCCAAGGAGGTGTCAGAGAGAGCGCGCAAGCCGCGTTGTTCGACGTCGGTCAGCGTAGCCGGATTGAAGATGCCAGAAGGGTCGGCCGTGGCGGCGGCATCCCACATTGCGCCAACGCGCGGGGCGAGGGCCGAGCGGGGGAGGGCCTGCAGGGTGGGCGCACGAGAGTAGACGAAGGAGGCGCGGGAACTCAGGTCGGATTTTTCGCCGGCGGTATTCGCGGCGGTGTCGGCGAGGGCGGTGAGATAACCCGCAAGGTCGGCGGCCTTGCCGAGGCTCTTGAGCGCGGCAATCGTCTTGCGTTCGCCGGAGAGACGCAGTTCGGCGCGGTCGGCGGCGGCGAGGGCGGAGTCGAGGTCCTTGTCCTTGGCCTCAGTCAAGGTCTTGAGCAGGAGGCGGAGGCGTTCGAGGGCTTCGGCCGCCTTGGTGAGATCGGTGAAGTTCTCGTCGCCCATCGCCTTGTTGAGTGCGGCAATCTGGGTGGCGACGTCATTGCGGGTGCGATCCAGCATCTGTCGGCAGGCGGAGAGCAGCCCTTCGGGTTCCGGGAGGATGGCCTTGAGCTTGGTCTGGAGCGTGCCGCCTAATTGGTTGAACTCCTGCAGGTATTTGTTGGCGCGGCTTTCGGTCTCAGCGAGGTTGCCCAAGGTCAGGCCTTGTTTGCGGCGGTCGGCGAGGGCCAGCGCTTCGAGGCGGAGTCGCTGCTCATCGGCGTTCTGCGTGGTTAAGCGTTGCCGGAGCGGAACCGTCTGCGCTTTGCGGGCGGCTTGGTCGGCGGCGGAGATGCCCCCTTTTTCGAATTCTTCTAGCGCCGTGAGAGCCGCGGGGTGATCGTAGAGTTCGATCAGGCGGGAGGCTTCGGAGAAGCGGTCGCGGGATTCTTCTTCCTGTGTCTTCAGGATGTTCCAGTAGACTACTCCCGCGATAATGAGCAGCAAGCTGGCGACCCAAGAGGTCGTCATTACCATGTAGCGTCGGTTCAAGCGGGCACGGGTGTTCTGGCGGAGTGCGCGGCCTTCGCGCAGGATGCCCTCCGGCAGGCGTTCGATCTGCGGGGTCGCGCGCTCGAGCCAGGAGCTCAGGCGGACGATGAGGATGGCGGGAGAGGATCCGCGGGCGGCTTCCTGCTGGAGGGTCGCCCATTCGTCGTTCAGGCCTTCGAGCGTGGCTCGCTGGCTGGCCTCGGCTTCGGCGACGGCGGCCAGTTCGCCCGCCCAAGCTTCCAGTTCGATAACCTGAGCGGAGAGGTTGGCCGAGAGCGTGAGCTGGTGGTCGCGTTCGAGCGAACGGACGCGACCCAACGAGGCGGCGCAAGCTTCCCAATGGCCCCCCGCACGGGCTTCAGCGGCGTCGGCGACGAGCGTCGAGACTTGTTGGGCGGCCTTGGAGCGGAGCCAGGCCACGCGGCGGGCGAGGGCGTCATCCCAGCGTGGCTCGTCGGCGAGATCGTTCGCGCCGAAGCGTTCCATGCGGTTCATTAGCTCGACGGCTTCCTCTTCGCGGCTTTTTTCGAAGAAGGTCGCCACTTTGCCGAGCGATTCGCGGAGGAACTTCGCGGAGAGACGGGCGAGTTCAGAGCGAGCGTTGGGGTCGTCTGGATTGATGCGGACGATCGAGCGCAGAACAGAGAGGGCGCGGTCTTCTTCGCGGCGACGGATGGCGTCCCGGTAATCGCGGTAGAGTGGGTGGCTTTCGCCAATCTCGCGCCCGTAGAGTCCTTCGACGGCGAGGACGTGCTGACCGTCGAGCGGAAAACCGGCGGGCAGGCCGCGCTCGCGGCAGAGGGCGTGCCAACGTTCGGATTCCGCAAAACTCAGCAGGGCGCTAAGGCCGAGTAGGTCGGGGTCGGATTCTGCGGCTTGGAAGGCGGCGTGCTCGTTACCGCTGCGCACGAGCGTTGCGCACTGTTCGAGACGTTCGCGGGCGCGCTGGCAGAGTGCGGCGTATTCGCCGGCAAGGGAACGTGCCTCTAGGTCGGGGGTCCCGAGCTCAAGCTGACCGCGGATGCGGGCGATGAGGCGTTCCGTCTGCATGAATCAGCGGAATTCTAGCAATCGTGGACCGGCGGCGCCGTTGGCATCGATGGCTTGGATTGACCACGGAGCACCGGCCTGCATGAGTTTGCCTTCCTTGAAGAGTTTTCGGCGTTGGGCGACGACCTCGTAGGGCGGCGTGCCGGGGCCTTGCTTGCTTTCGAGTCGGATGATGTCGGTCTCGAGGACGGAGCGCGTGGCGCGAATCGAGGGGAGGTCGCGGTCGGGGAATTCGTGGCCTTCCGGATAAAGTCCAATCGATCCTTTGGTCCAGATGAAGGCGTTGACCGCGCTTTCGGCCCAAGGAGCGGGGCGGATAACGCCCGTGTCGGCGTCGAGGTGCAGGGCATCAGGACCGAGGTTCAGCGGCTGGAGAGCCTTGAGGTCTCCGATGAGCGCGAAGCACTGGCGTTCGCCTTTCGGGAGGATCACTTCAATCAGGCGATTAGCGCCGGCGCGAGCGCCTTCGCCGGTGGGGAAGTTCAGTGACACTTCGTTACGACGGTTACTCAACCCGATGCCGATGGCGGGAAGTTTGCCAGGTTCGGGAGTCGATTCGATCCAGGTGGCCTGCGGTGTGCGGCGGATCTCGCCGTTGAGGTATTTCGACTGGTCGTCGCGCAGGTGAGGAGAGGTGAAAGTGAGTAGGCGGATGCGGATCTGGACGGATTCCCGCAGGGTTGCGCCGGAAGCCTCGACAAACTTGGCCACGGCGTCGGCGGCGAAGGGGGAGAGCGTGAAGTCGGCCTGCGATGGGGAGTTGGCTCCAGTTTCGCCGGTCCGCCATTCGCCTGGGATGACCATCGTCGGCCGCACTTCGATGCTCGTCAGCGACTGCGCCCGCTCGAGGCAGGCCTGCAGGCGCTTCCACGACTCGTTCTGCGGTACCTTGATCTCGGTGCCGAGGCGGAGGGCTTCCTTGGCTTCGGCGATCGCTTCTTGGATGGACTTGGGGTCATTGAGCACACCTGGTCGATCCAGTCGGTTCAGGAGTTGCTTGGTTACGCTGGCGGAGAAGTTGCTGAGGATGCGGGGCAAGATTTGCTCGCGGTAGTTGCGGACGAAGGTGGGCGAAAGGGTGCTGGTCTCGGCCCACAGTTTCGCGGCGCCCATAAAATCGTCGGAGTCCATCAGGCCTTGGATCTCAGTGAGTGCGCGGTTGGCTTTCAGAATCTCGTCGGCCTTGGCGATATCGTCCGGGGAAGGCGCCGATTTGA
>CAIVYX010000128.1 GCA_903910245.1 uncultured Opitutia bacterium
GATCGAGTCCTTCCACGCCCCCGGCGAGACCCGCTCCTGCTCCTTCGAACGCATCTACTTCTCGCGCGGCAACGACCCGAAATCTACGCCGAACGGAAGGCCCTTGGCGCCGCCCTCGCCGACGACGTCCTCGCCCAGATTCGCGATGACCACGATAACGCCGTCTTCTCCTACATCCCGAACACGGCGGAGATCGCCTGGTACGGCCTGATGGAAGAGCTCCGAAAGCGCCGCCGCTCGCAGGTCCGCGATAAGCTCGTCGACGCCCAACGCGCCGGAAAACTCGACGAGGCCCTCATCGACAAACTCGTGCTCGGCGGCTGGCCGCGCGGCGAGAAAGTCGCCCATAAAGACGTCAAGCTGCGCACGTTCATCTCCCAGGAGAAGAACCGCATGCAGATGGCTTCGCACGTCTACGATATCTCTTACGGTACCGTCCGCGACGGCGACACGCTCGTCTGCGTCGACGACTCGATCGTCCGTGGCACGACCCTCCGCCAGTCGATCCTGCGCATTCTCGCCCGCCCGAACCCAAAGCGCATCGTCATCGCCTCAACGGCCCCGCAAATCCGCTACCCTGATTGCTACGGCATCGACATGTCCGAGATGGGTAAGTTCCTGGCCTTCCAGGCCGCCGTCGCGCTCTGCAAGGATCGCGGCATGACAGACCTGCTCCGCGAAGTTTACGAAGACTGCGTCGCGCAGTCGAAGAAGCCGACGAAGGAAATGCAGAACCACGTGAAGCGAATCTACGACGCCTTCTCTGAAATCGAGATTGCTGCCAAGGCGGCCGAACTCGTCTATCCTGCGAAGAGCGGCTGGAAGGGTGAACTCGTCCTGGTCTTCCAAAAGATCGAGTCACTGCACAAGGCCTGCCCCAAGAGCCAGGGCGATTGGTATTTCACGGGCGACTACCCGACCCCGGGTGGTCTCGGCGTGCTCAACCAGGCCTTCATCAACTACTGGGAAAAGCGCGAAGGTCGCTCTTACTGATCAAGCGTAGAGTCGGAAGGGAGCGGTGCGCGCACGGAAGGCCGCCGCGTCGCCGTCCCAGCGCATCAGCCAGCGGGCGAGGTCAATCCGCGCGCCTTGCGTGTGGAGCTCGTCGAAGAACGCCTCGCTACCGAGGTGCTTGATGAAGAGCTCCCGCTTGCCGGTGCTTAGGCTGGCGAACGGGTTCGGCGCCCAGACGCAGGCCTGACGGAGCATATGCAGTGAGATCGCGGTGGGGCGTAGTTTTGGCCAATCGCCGACGGCGAGGTAGACGCCCTGTGTTCCGTCCGCCATTTGCTGCGGCTGCAACACGAGTCCGGGTACGGCGTTGCCGAAGGCGGCCATCAGATCCGCAGCCTTCCGGCGCGGATAGGTGAGGAAGCGGAAATTCTGGCCCGTCCCGGTGCTATGGCTGAAACCGGAATCCATGGCGCCTAGCCCGGACATCGCGTAGCCGAGGGCGGCCTTTGCGTTGTCGATTTTGGGAGAGGTCGGCACCCAGTTGAGGCCAGTCAGGTTCCAGGTCATCGAACGGCGCCAACCGCGCAAAGAGACGACTTCTAGTGTGCCGCGGCGTCGGGTGGCTTCGTCGAGCTCAAGCACGCCTGGCGTGGCCACGGCCCAGCGCGCAATCTCGCCGATGGTGAGGCCATGGACATACGGGGTCTCGTAGGCGCCCACGTAGCTGCGCCACTTGCGATCGAGGAACGGGCCATCGACCTTCTCGCCGCCGAGAGGGTTAGGTCGGTCAAGGACGACCACGCGCACGGGACGAGGGAGCGAGAAGCACGCTTCAATCACATACCGCATACAACTGATATAGGTGTAGGAGCGGACGCCAATGTCCTGGAAATCAATCACGATCACATCGAGCCCAGAGAGCATCTCCGGCGTCGGGCGACGCGTCGCACCGTAAAGCGAATAGATCGGCAAGCCGGTGCGCGCATCCTTGGCATGACCGACCGCGACGTCGGCCGCAGCGACTCCGTCGATGCCGTGTTCTGGGCCGAAGAGCTTGACCAGTTTGACGCCAGGAGCGCGGGCGAGCACCTCGACGGTACGCTGGCCGAGGCCATTAACACCGGCGCGGTGCGTCACGAGGCCGCAACGCAACCCCTTGAGTTGGGAGAAGCCATCGGCGGCGAGCACGTCGATGCCGAGCATGACCTTGCCCGTAATCGGAGCGACCGGAGTGGGCGCGATCGGTGCGGCGGGCGTGGGTCCGGAGGGGCCGCCGCCACCGCCGCCACCGCCGACACAGCCGGAGAGAGCAACGGCGCCCAAAGAACCTAGGGCGGTGAGGTGAAGAAACTCGCGGCGATCCATAAGAAGCAGTGCCGGGCATCATCGGCGGTTTGCCGAAGGGTTCAAAGTCCGAATTCGAAAATCCGTTTGCAGGCGAGGGGCGTCGCCGACACCTTTCCTTCATGCGCGTCGCCCTCCTCGGTTCCGGTCGCGGCTCCAACGCCGACGCGGTCCTCCGCGCCCAAATCGAAAGTCGCCTCGGCCAGGCCAAGGTGGTCGGCATCTGGTGTGACGTCCCCACCTGCAAGATGCTTGAGCTCGGCCCGAAGTACGGCGTGCCCGCACGCTTCCTTGATACGGGACCTTTCAAGACGAAGTTCTCCCCCGAGCGCGAGCTGGCCTGGGTCGATGACCTCAAGGCCGCGAAAGTGGACCTCGTCGTCCTCGCCGGCTTCATGCGCGTGATCAAGGCCCCTCTCCTCGACGCCTTTGCTGGCCGCATCATCAACCTCCACCCTAGCCTCCTGCCGGCCTTCCCTGGACTTGATGGTATCGGCCAGGCTTGGAATGCCGGCGTCCCGGAGGCCGGTTGCACCGTCCATTGGGTCAATGCCGAGATCGACGGCGGCACCCACCTCGGCCAGACCCGCGTACCCCGCGAGCCGACGGATACCCTAGAGTCCTTCGCCCATAAGATCCACGACGCTGAGCATGCCCTGCTCCCCGCCGTCATCGCGCGATTAAGCGAGACCCTCTCCTGATGATTGAACTGAAGTGCCCCATCCACGAAGACATGGTCCAGCCGTTAGAGGACCATTTCTGCGAACTGACCCGCTCGTCGTGGATGCTCTTCCATGAAGGCCCTGGGAGGCCTCATTTCTTGATGGGTTACTTCGACACCAAGCCCGAGGCCGACGAGGCTTGGGCTGGCCTGCGCAAAGCCTTCAAGAAACTTCCCGAGGCCTATGAAGCGGCCGTCATGGCTGACAAGGACTGGAAGGAAGCCTATAAGGAGCACCTCAAGCCCTGGGATCATGGCCGCCTCCACTGGGTCCCCGCCTGGATGCGGGGTAAGCACGCCGTACCAGCCGACGCCGCGGTGATCTGGTTCGACGCCGGCCTCGCATTTGGGACCGGCGACCATCCGACGACCCGCCTTTGCGCGATCCGCATGATGGACTTCCTGGAGACGCACGCCGCCCCAAAGGTTTCCGTCACCGACGCCGGTTGCGGCTCCGGCATCCTCGCCCTTTCCGCCGCCAAGCTCGGCTGCGGCCGTATCGCCGGCTTCGACCGTGATCCGGAATCCGTCCGCGTCAGTATCGCCAACCGCGAAGACAATGGCATCGCCGATGAGGCGGTAGCCTTCCATCACGCCGGACTGGAAGAAGGCTTCCGCCTGACCGGTCGCGCCGACGTCGTGCTCGCGAACATTATCAGCGACGTGCTCTGCATCTACGCCGACAACCTCGTCGACTCCGTCAGCCCCGGCGGCGTGCTCGCGCTCAGCGGCATCCTCGCCAAGGAACAGGACTCCGTCCGCGCCCACTTCGAGGCTAAGTGCCACGAAGCGTGGGGAGATGGCATGAAGTCCGACGGGCGTATCATGGGTGAGTGGAGCGATGTCGCGCTCTTCCGCCCACTCTGAGTATTTGCTTCGCCCGCCCTTCCGCCTTCACTCACCTCATGAACGACGTCACCACCCAACGTATACGCTACGGTCGCATCATCTCGGTGGCGTTCGGGCTCCTGTGCGTCGCGCTCGGAGCTAATGGTCTCATTGGCGGCGTCAGCCTCGGGCCGCTTTATATCCCGGCGCGCTGGGATCCAGCCGTCATCACTTTCCCGATCGCCCTCCGCGCGGAGTGCTGGTTCTTCATCGCCTACGCGTGCCTGCTCTTCCTCCCTTGGCGCCGCATCGAAAACCGCAAGGCCTGGAACTGGCTCTTCGCACTGCTCTGCTTCGCCTCGGTGCTCTTCGCCTTCACGATGATCTGCGAAGTGATGGCTAAGAATTACATCGCGCAAAACGCCCACGTGAAGGCGAAGATCCCCGTCTTCCAGGCCGTGCTCCTCTTCCTGGGCTTGGGTCAGATCCCGATTGAATTATTCAGCCGTAAGCCCGAGCTGCTCGACTAATCAGAGCGCGGCGTGCAGCGCTTCGGCGCGACGGATGGCTTCTTCGAGCGTCGGCGCGGTGACGGTGATGTGGCCCATCTTGCGGCCCGGGGCGGCCTTGCCCTTGTCGTAGAGGTGCAGCTTGGCCGACGGGTCGGCGAGGACCTTGGTCCAGTCGGGCTCCTGGCCGTTGCGCCAGACATCGCCAAGGAGGTTGACCATCGCGGAAGGTGCGAGCGGCTTCGTGCCACCGAGCGGGAGGCCGCACACGGCGCGGATGTGCTGTTCGAACTGGCTGGTCTCGTTGGCGTCAAAGGTCTGGTGCCCGCTATTATGCGGACGGGGCGCGAGCTCGTTGACGACGATGCGGCCGTCCTTCACGAACATCTCGACGGCGAGGAGGCCGACGAGCTGGATCTTGTCGGCGATGCTGAGGGCCAAGGTGCGGGCTTCGGCGGCCGTGGCTTCGGAGATGCGGGCCGGCGAAATCGAGAGGTGTAGAATATGGTTCCGGTGGATGTTTTCGGCGGGGTCATAGACGGCGGTACGTCCGTCAACCGTGCGGGCGACGAGCACGGAGATCTCCATCTGGAATGGCACCCAGGCCTCGAGGACGCCGACAGCGCCTCCGATCTTGTCCCACGCCGCGGCGAGATCCGCCTCGGCGGTCGGCAACTTGACCTGACCTTTGCCATCATAGCCGAAATCCGCCGTCTTCAGCACGCACGGGAAGCCGATGGTCTTCACGGCCGCCTGTAGCTCGGCCAACGACGACACCACAGCGAAGTTCGCGCACGGGATGCCGGCAGCGTGGAGGAACTCCTTCTCGCGGCGACGGTTCTGGCAAGTCGCGAGGACGTGGGCCGACGGATGGCTCGGGACGGACTTCGCGACGAACTCGACGGTCGCGGGCGGGATGTTCTCGAATTCGAGCGTGATGCGTCCGCAGCCCTGGGCGAAGCGCGTGAGCGCGGCGGTGTCGCTCCAATCGGCGGTCACATGCTCATCGGCGATACCTGCGGCGCAGGCACCGGCGGAAGGATCGAAGGTGCGCACCTTATACCCGAGACGGCGCGCAGCGATGGCCGACATGCGACCGAGCTGGCCGCCGCCGAGAATGCCGATGGTGCCACCGGGCTGCAGGGGTCGCTCCATGGCTTAGCGCTGCTTGCCCTTGCGGCCTGGGATCGGATTATCGAGCACGGCCTTGGTCTGTTCGGCACGATAAGCATCGAGCTTCTTAGCGAGCTTGGCGTCGGACAAGGCGAGTACCGCCGCAGCGCCGAGGGCGGCATTGATCGCACCAGCGCGACCAATAGCAAAAGTATGGACCGGGATGCCAGCCGGCATCTGGACGATAGAGAGAAGTGAGTCGATACCGTCGAGCGACTTGGACTGGACGGGCACTCCCATGACCGGAAGCGAAGTCATCGCGGCGACCATGCCGGGGAGATGAGCGGCGCCACCGGCACCGGCGATGATGACTTTTAGTCCGCGGCGACGGGCAGCCAGGGCGTAATCCTTGAGCTTGAGTGGCGTGCGATGAGCGCTGACTACCTCGGCCTCAAAGGGGACGCCCAACTTCTTCAGCGTGTCGGCGGCGTTGACCATCGTCTCCCAGTCAGACTGGGAACCCATGATGATACCGACCAGAGGTGCGGAGGAAAGCGGGCGAGCCATGCCCGAAGCGTGTCGCAGCCATGCCTTCCTGTGAAGCCCGAAGCGTAAAAACTACTCCGCAAAGGGCACGTATTCCGGGACTAAGTCCCGCATGCCCTGCTTGCAGGCCTGGCGTTCCAAGGGAAGCAGGGCGCGGACGCGGCTCACCAGCGTTTCGGCCGAATCCTTCGGGTCGCTGTCGTCGACGAAGCGAAAGACGCGCGGGTGTTCCGTGGGGCGATACTGCTCCCCTTCGTGTTGAAGTTCCTCGACCAGCTTTTCGCCCGGACGCAGGCCGATGATGCGGATCTCGATGTCGATGTCGGGGCGGAGACCGCTGAGCTCGATGAGCTGGCGGGCGACGTCGATGATTTTCAAGGGCTGGCCCATCTCGAGGATGAGGATGTCGCCGCCGTGTCCGAGGGTCGCGCTCTGCAGCACGAGCCCGACCGCCTCGGGGATGGTCATGAAATAACGCTTCACCTCCGGGTGCGTCACCGTGACGGGTCCGCCGGCGACGATCTGGCGACGGAAGATGGGGACCACCGAGCCCGAAGATCCGAGGACGTTGCCAAAGCGGACAGCAATGAAGCTAGTCTTGCCGCCGGTCTCGGCCTGCATCTGGCGGACGACGCGCTCGGCGAGTCGCTTGCTGGCGCCCATGACGTTCGTCGGGTTGACGGCTTTATCCGAAGAGATGAGTACGAACTTAGCTACACTGTGCTCCGCGGCGAGGCGGGCGACGACCTCCGTGCCGAGGACGTTGTTCTTCAGGGCTTCGGAGGGCTGCGACTCCATCATTGGCACGTGCTTATGCGCGGCGGCATGCAGCACGAGCTCGGGCTTGAAGCGGACGAATACCTCGCGCAGGCGGTCGATGTCGGTGACGTCGCCGACGATAGGCGTGATGAGCGCACCGACACCAGCGGAGATAAGCTCCTGTTCTGCTTGGTAGAGGAGTACCTCGCACTGATCGAGCATGATGAGACGGGCGGGCGAACGCGCGGCGACCTGGCGACAGAGCTCGGAGCCGATACTCCCGCCAGCGCCTGTGATGAGCACCGTGCGACCCTTGACCATCGCGTCGATGGCTTCGTCGTCGAGTTTGGCGGGCTCACGGCCGAGGATGTCCTCGACGGAGATCGGCCGGATGTCGCTCGCGCGTACGCGGCCGCCGGCCAACTCAGACATGGACGGCACGACGAGCACGCGGAGGTTGCTGGCCGAAGCGAGGGTGCTCACTTCCCGAATGCGGCGCACGGCCGTGGCGGGTAAGGCGAGGATGATTTCGGTGACCCCAAATTTCTCGGCGAGCTCCGGTATCCGCTCCGGGGCGCCGATTACCGGCACGCCGTGAATTTGAAGGGAGTGCTTGGCGGCGTCGTCATCCAGGAAACAGATGGGCTCGAGACCATGACCGTGACGGCTCATGAGCTCCGCGACGAGTTGCGCCCCGGCCTGGCCAGCGCCGACAATCGCGATGCGCTCGACGACGCCTTGGGTCGCGGAGCCCTTGTTCCAGAAGCGTTCGCGCATAGCGCGAATCGAGACTCGGAAGCCGACGAATAGGACCAGCGACAGATTAAAGTCTATCAGCGTGACGCCGCGGGGTAGGCTAAACGCCTGCGCTGGGTTGCCACTACCGATGATTGAGGGGAGCACGACGGCGATTGCCGTCGCGGCGGCGAGCGCAAAGCCCATGCGTAGCGCATCGGGGAGGCGGAAGTAGTAAAAGACGCCGCGGAACTGGCCCCAGGCCCAGAGCAGCAGGACCTTAAGCGGAATCAGCCAGAGCAGCACCAGCGGGCGCTGAATGTAGAGATAGGCCTCGGCAGCCTGACCCTCGACGCCGGATAGCACTTCAGGCCCGGCGAAGCGAAGCTCATACGCGAACCAGACGGACAACGCCGCCAAGGCTCCATAGACCGCGAAGAAGAACGCGGCACGTGGGTATCGATGGACTGGGGTAGCCATGGAGTCGCTTTATAATCAGGAGCTCCGGCGTTTATTCAATGACGATACGAAAGCCCAGGGTGCGGTTCTTCTCCCGCTTGAAGACCGTCTTGGTGGCCAACACCTTGCCCAGCGGGGTCAGGATGCTGCCCCCCAGTACCGGGGCACGGTTATCGCCCGGGACGGACATCGCCCACTCTTCGACGTTGCCAATCAAATCGTGAATTCCGAAGGCGTTGGCCGCGGCTGTCCCGACGGGATGCACCGTCGCCCCATCCGTGTTCTCGGCCGTCCAAGCCTGCCCCAGGTTAGAAGGTTTACTCAGATCGCCGGCGGCTGCCGAAAATTCAGCAGGTGTCGGAAGGCGGACCTTGGCGCCCAGAATCCAGCCGAAGCGGGTAGCGAAAGCCTCAGCCTCGGCATAGGTCACAGACTCGACTGGATTCGCTTCGCGACGGCTGGAGCTAGGGTTGGCGCCCATGACGGAAGCATAAAGACCTTGGGGAATCTCGGTCCGGTAGATTCGGACGGACGATGCCGGTAACGGGCGAAGATTCTGATCGATGTTGCCTAAGGCGCTGCGGACGACGGCGCCGTTGATTGCTAGATACTCGAGCTCCTTACGCTCATCGTCCTCAGGCCGGAAGGTCCCGGTATTGGCCGAGCCGATCCGGCGAGCCTCGGTGATGAGTTCGTCGACTAGCCGGAGCGCGTCATCGGCGCGACGAGCGCGCAAAGCGGACCGAAGCTGTTCAGAGCGGGCGCGCAAGGCGCCGATCTCATCGTGAAAACGGGCGTAGTTAAGCCGCGTCGCGATGGCCGCCTCCTTCGTCCGGTCGGCAAAGCTGCTCTGTGGGTAATCTGTAAGCAGCTTGGCGAACGCCTCCACCGCGGCCTGCCACGCCTGGGTCGCGGACGGCCATTCGCCTTTCTTTTCGAAAGCTTCGGCCTTGGCGCAATGCGCCAGGATGGCGTTCCAAACTTCGCCGGAAAAGGCGGTCTCGCGACGTTCGGCGAGTTTATCCGATCGTCCGAACTCGGTATTCCGCACGTCGCGGTAGCGGGCGAGGAAATCCGTCTCGCAAGCGATGGCTTGGTTGAACTTCGCGGCCGCCTCGGCGAATTTGCCTGCGGCGAAGAGTTTCTCGCCTTCCGCTTCGTCGTCGCGCCCCTTCTGCCAGAGCGGAGCAGATTCGAGCCGGCGGAGGCGGGTGTCCAGCCGCGCCCGCCGACCAGAGTCGGCTAGTCCTGAGAATTCCCACTTGTTCGCAATCTCCTGCTCCCACGCGATGGCCTGACGGAGTAACGGGATGGCCGCTGTTTCGTCGGTCTTGGCCAACGTCAGCGCCTTGGCTTCGGCCTCGTCAGAATCGTGCCTGAGCCGCTCGCCGCGGATAAGATGAAGCCGGCGGCGCAGGGACTGTTGCCGGACATTATCGGTGCCCACGGACTGACGGGCGGAGATGTATTCCTCCTGCAGGCGCAGGGCTTCTTCCAGTAGGGCGATGTCGGCCTCCTTTAATTCGAAGCGTTCCTGCCGAATCTTCTCGAAGTCGACTTCCAGCTGAAGCGAACGCAATCGGAGAGCCTCCGCCGCCTCCGGCGAGACGACCAACTCCGCTTGGCGCGTGCTCCGGCGGTCGGAAGTATACAGCAGCAGACTCGCAACCCCGAGCGCCAGCAGGACGCCGATGAGGAAAGGAACCCGAATCTTGAGCCAGAGCTGGCCCAGTGAAACCTTGCTCCGTCTGTCCCGCGGGGCGGGAGCGGCGACAAAGTCGTTCTTGGGGTTGGGGGGGCCTTGGGTCATGTCAGGGCCGCCAGCTTCTCCGCCGGCGGTTTGTTTGCTTTAATAGTTCGTCACTTTGGTTCATCAAAGTTATACCTTCAATATTGGAAATGGCTCAATTCAAGCGTATCGCCGTAGTCGGCGCCGGCCTCATCGGCGGCTCAATCCTCCTCGCGGCGGCCCGGAAAGGCTTAGCCGGGTCGCTCGCCTGCTGGTCGCGCTCTGAAAAGTCGCGGGCCACCCTCCGCGACTTCGGCGTCGCCGAAGTCTTCGACGACGCGGCCGCCTGCGTCCGGGGTGCTGACCTGGTGATTGTGACAACCCCGGTCGACACCGCCGCCGAGACCTTCCTGGCGATCACCCCCGGCCTGAGCCCTGGTGCCATCGTGACCGATGCTGGCAGTGTTAAGGCCGCCATCCTCCTCGCCGCCCGCCATCTCCCCGCCACCAATCCCTTCATCGGCTCCCACCCGATGGCCGGCGGCGAAAAAGCCGGTGCCGCCCACGCCGCGGCCAACCTTTTCGAAGGCCGCGTTTGCTTCCTCACGCCAACCGGGGCCGAGGACCCGAAGGCCTTGGCCGCCGTCCGCCTCTTCTGGCAAGAACTCGGCTCGTTCCTGCACGAGACCGACGCCGCCCAGCACGACGAGATTGTCGCTGCCATCAGCCATGTCCCCCATGCGGCGGCCTCCGCACTCATGCTCGCCGTGATGGATCAGCCGGGGTTCCGTCGTTTCGCCGCCGGCGCTGGCCTGCGCGACTCGACCCGGGTCGCCGCTGGCGAAGAAAACCTCTGGGTGGGTATCATGCTCGCCAGCGCCAGACACACGGCCGCCGGCCTGCTCGCCGTCGAACGTCGCGCCGCCGAACTTCGCTCTGCCATCGAAGCGAACGATGTCCCCACCCTGCGCCGCCTCCTCGCTGAGGCCCGCATTGCCCGTCAGAGCCTCGACCGGTCCGAATGAGCCCGACCCTCCTCATCCGCCCGTTCCAGACGCCCGCGCGGGGCGTCGCCCAAATCCCAGGATCGAAGAGCATCACCAACCGGGCCCTCATCCTAGCCGCGCTCGCCGATGGCGTCACGCTTTTCACTGGAGCCCTGTTCAGCCGCGACACCCGCATCCTCATCGCCGCACTCCAATCGCTCGGCTTCGAGGTCTCCGCAGACGAAGCCGCGTGCACGATCCGCATCAATGGCCTCGGCGGTCGCATCCCGAACGCCCGCGCCAAGATCCATGTCGGCAACGCCGGCACGGCCGCCCGCTTCCTCACCGCCTTCTTGGCGCTCGCCCCTGGTGGCTGCTATGAACTGGATGGCGATGAAGCCATGCGCGCGCGCCCAATGAGTGGCCTGCTCGATGCCCTAACCGCCGGCGGCTGCCGCGCGCTGAAGCCGGATGGCTCGCCCGCCAGCGGCTTCCCTTTTACCCTGCACACGACCGGTAAGTTGGGACGCCTCGAAGTCGACGCCTCGGCGTCTTCACAGCTCCTCTCAGCCCTGCTGATGGTGCTACCACTCTCCGCCGGAGCGGCGGTCAGCATGAAAGGCTCCACGGTCTCCGAACCGTTTGTCGAGATGACCGCCCGCATGTGCGAGCAGTTCGGCCGCCCGCTCGAACGACACGCGGATGGCAGCTGGTTCTGCCCGGCTCCCGGTGCCTATAGCGCTCAGTCATCGTATGCGATCGAGCCCGACGCCACCGCCGCGAGCTATTTCATCGCCTTACCCGCCGTGACCGGTTTCCGCGCTTCCATCCGCATCGAGGGTTACGCCGCCGGCGGGCTTCAGGGAGACACCGCTTTCGCCAAGGTCGCCGCCGCCTGCGGTGCCACGCTCAAGCCGGCGAACGGCACCCTCGTCACCGAGTCCTGGTCCGGTATCCGCGGGGGGGATTTCGATTTCAACGCCTTCTCCGACACGTTCCTCACCCTTGCAACCGTCGCCACGCTGGCGGACGGCCCAGTCAAAATCAGCGGCATTGCCCATACACGCAAGCAGGAGACCGATCGCGTGCTCGCGATGGCCACGGAACTCGAACGCCTTGGAATCAAAGTCGCGCCGACCGCGGCTGAGCTGCGCGCAGACGACACTCTCTCTTCCCTGACCATCTTCCCTAGTAAGGCCGCATTGCGCCGCGTCGCGGCCGACGGCCCCATCACCATCCGCACCTACGAGGACCATCGGATGGCGATGAGCTTTGGCGTCCTCGGTAGTTTTGACCTCTTCGGCGACGGCCGTCCCTGGATTGCTATCGAAGATCCGGGCTGTACCGCCAAGACCTTCCCGCATTTCTTCGAGGCGCTCGAAGCCCTCCGCACCAATTTCGTCCGCGTCTCGGTCGATGGTGGCGCCGCCTCCGGCAAATCGAGCACCAGCCGGCGTCTCGCCCAGCGTCACGGCCTGCTGCACGTCGACACCGGCGCGCATTATCGCAGCCTTACACGGGCACTCCTAATGGCCGATGCCTCCGCTGACGACCTAGCCTCCGTGAAGGCCGCTCTCAGCAAGCTCCGCGTCGGCTCGCGCCTCATCACCCGAGAGGGCGCCCGCAGCTCCGCGCTCACCCTCGATGGCATTCTGCCGGATGACGCCGACTTGCGCACGCCGGAGGTCAACGCAGCCGTGTCGAAGATTGCCGCCCTCCCTGCCGTCCGGACCTTCCTCCTCGAGTACCAGCGCTCTCAGGTGAAGTACGCCAGCGATCAGGGCTTCGCGGGCGTTGTCATGGAAGGAAGGGACATCGGTTCCGTGGTGCTGCCGGACGCCGAGGTCCGCATCTTCTTGGAAGCTGATCCCGAGGCGCGCGCGCAGAGGCGTGCCGCCGAAGGGCAGTCCGACCAAGTCACGCAGCGTGACCACCTCGACGCCACCCGTAAAACCGCGCCGCTGGTCTGCCCGACCGGGGCCCATCGTCTCGACAACACGCATAAGTCGCTCGAGGAAGTCGTGGCCGAGATTGGCGAGTTCATTAAGGTCTCCGCCCTGCCCCGATGATCCTCGATTCGAAGAACCTGATCTACAAGGCCGTCTACCACGGGGCGCGCTCATTCATCGAAATCTTTTCCACCCTAGAAGTCGAAGGCTGGGAAAACGTGCCGGCGGGCGCCTGCCTTTTTGCGTCCAACCACCAGAGTATGCTCGACCCGCCCTTGATCGGCTCGAGCCTCCCCCGAGAGATTTCTTTCATCGCCCGACGCACGCTCTTCGATAACCCGCTCTTCGGGTTCGTGATCCAAGCCTGCCATTCTATCCCAGTCGACCGAGGGGAAGCTGACATCGGCGCCATTCGTTCTGCCTTGGCCGCCCTGAAGGCCGGTGAAGGCCTCCTGATCTTCCCTGAGGGGACTCGGAGCCAGGATGGGGTTATCACCGCCCCGAAGGCGGGTGCTGGGCTTCTGGCCTGCCGTTCCGGCGTCCCAGTGGTTCCCATTCATATCCGCGGTGCCCGCGATATGCTTCCCCGTGGCGCTAACTTTCCACTCGGCTCGGCCCGCATCCGCGTTCGTTTTGGGAAAGCGATGCAACCGTCAGAATACGATCCTGGCACCGAACACACGGACCGATCGATCGAAGCGTCTCGGCGAATCCTTGAGCGGATCAAATCGCTTCCGGATTGCGACGACCCCGGACTCTGACCGGGTCGAGGTTTACGAGATGCGCTGAGGCATCACGACACAAAGGAAGTCATCCTTGAGTCCACGAATGACGCCCGGGGACATCTCATCCTTGAATTCGAAATCAATCTCATCCTCAGATAAGGCCTTGAGTGGGTCGGTGATGTACTGAGGGTTGAACGCAATATTCACGTCTGGTCCGTCGTACTTTACGGCGATGGGTTCATGCGCGTCGCCACTTTCGGACTTCGCGGAGATTTCGAGATTCTGGGATTTCTTCGAGACCGTCATGCGAATCGTATTATTGCGATCGTCGGTCATGAGCGCGGCGCGGTTGACGCTCTCGAGAAGTTTTTCGCGTTCAAGACGGACTTTGGAGCCCACTTCCTTCGGGATGACCTGGCGGTAGTTCGGGTAGTTGCCTTCGACGACCTTGGAGACGAGCTGGATGCGGTCCACGAGGCCTTCTTCATTCTTCGGGATGTCGATGGTGAAGCCGACTTGGCGTTCGTTATGTGAAACGTGAGCCTCGCCGCCGGCCTTGAGCAAGCGCATCAATTCAATGATGGTGCGAGCAGGTAAAATGAGGGCGAGCGTCTTGTCGGAGCCGGCAATCTTGCGTTCGCATTTAGCGAGACGACGACCATCGGTCGCGACGACGGTGAGTTTACCTTCTGCGAATTCAAAGAAAACACCGTTGAGGATGTAACGATTTTCGTCGGACGACTGTGCATAGCTGACTTTCCGCAGCATGTCGCCCAAATCGTCTTGGTTAATGGAAATCGTGGGTTGTCCGGTGAAATTGGAAATGGGTGGGAATTGGTCAGCCGGCAGACCAGCGATTTGGAAGACTGAACTACCGGAGGTAATTTTCACCCGATCTTTACCCGTCAGTTCAACGATGGTATCGCTGCTCGAAAGTGCCCGGATGATGGGTACGAGTTTCTTGACTGGGAGGGTGATGCGGCCAGGGGAAGAAACTGAAGCTTTAATCCGACAGCAGATACCGAGATCCAAATTGGTGGTGGTTAGGGTGATGGTATCGCCTTCGGCTTCGATGAGCACATTCTGGAGAATTGGCATTGTGGCGCGGTTGCCCACGACGTTGGTGACGCTGGAGAGACCGTTAAAAAAGTGATTCCGGTTAACCTTGAACTTCATGGTGACTGAAGAATTGAGGACAGGGAGGGGGTGAGGCAACCTCTCATTGCCCACATAGCCGGACTCTCTGTATCTAGTTACTCTTCATATATAAATACCAGTAGTAGCAGTAGGTGTCGGAATCCCGTGTACAGTTCCGCAAGCCACTGGTGAGCGGTCTTATCGGCGACCAAGTCTCATGTGTGTGAGGGGTGAATAACTCCTCGGTTGTTCACACAAGGTCAGACCTACCAATCCTTCACCTCCTATTCACACCTTAGACACCGGCTCATCATCGTCGTCTGGAGCAGGGTCCATTTCACTCTTCTTGAGCAGGAAGATATGTCGGAAGATGCTGAAGCAAATATATCCGAGGAAGATGGCCGGGAAGGAATACTGGGGGTAACGGAACACCACAGCACCGACGATGATGATTAGGATGAAAACACGGGCCCCAGCCCGGGCCGTCCAATCTAGCTTCTTGAAGCTCGGGAAGCGGACATTACTGATCATCAGGAAGGAGATGATCAACATCAGGGGAAGGAGGCTCCAGGACCAAGCCTGGACGGCCACATCGAGGGGTCCGTCGCCTTCCATGATTTTCGACAAAACTAGGACCAGAGAAGCGATCATACCCGCCGCCGCCGGTGACGGTAAACCTACGAAATCACCTCCAGCCACTCGTTTTTCGTTACCTGGGACGAGCGGGTTGGTGAGGACGTTGAAGCGTGCCAGCCGCACCCCTGCACAAAGGAGATAAATAAAAGCCAGCAGCCAGGTGATTAATTGGACGTTGGCCGTGGCTTCAGGCTTAATGACGAGGAAGCAGGCCATCAGCGCGGGGGCCACACCGAAGGATACCGTGTCTGCGATGGAGTCGAACTCGGCTCCGAAAAGCGATTCGCGTTTGGTCGCGCGGGCGACCCGGCCGTCGAAGAGATCACACAGGCAGGCGAAAAGGATGAACCAGACCGCCATATTGTAGTGATCTGCCCGTCCGGCGGCGGGCAGCTCGGTAAAGCGTGCCTCGATGCAGTTCTTGATGGCAAGGAAGCCGCAGAGCATGTTGCCCGCCGTGAAGAGGTTAGGCAGCAGGTAGATCCGTGCAGCCTCTTCAGGAGAGGAATACTGGGGTTTTACGGGGGGAGTGGTCACGATTAGGGCTTAGGGGATTCGTCGAGGTATTTCCAGAAGCCGCCTTCTTGCTCGATGCGCGCTTCGTCCTCCGGAAAAGGCAGATGGGAGCGGAAAGCGAAGTCGGCGAACGTGTGCTTATGCAGCACGTAGTTGGCCATCAGGGAGCCTTCGGTCGCTTCGAAGTAGATCCGGAATTCACCGACGCGCAGCCGGTGATAGGTATGACCACCGCGACGGACGGTACCAAGTTCGGAGCTTCCGCGGAGCAGGTCTTCGGGTGTGACCGCTGTGAATGCTTCGACGACATCCATCTGCCCCAGAGTGGGCAGCTTCGCGAGCTCGCGCATCGCTTGGTCGCTGAAGTTCACTTGATACATGGATGCCATCATCCAACGCCGCACGCATGGTCTCGGCAATCATTCAGTTAGGCTGTGACCAGCGCGAAAGCAGTAAAACCGCTTGTTTTTCTACTAAATCTAACACTTTTTCAAAACCGTCGCTTTCGCCGTAATAGGGGTCAGGTAAGGCGACGTCGTCCAGGAACAATCGGAGACGGGCCTTATATTCAGCCGGACAGCGCCGGCGAAGTTCGTTTAAGTTAAGCTCGTCCGCGGCGAGGATGAGGTCGAACGACTGGAAATCATCGGCATACACTTGGCGCGCGCGGAGTCCCGAAAGGTCATAGCCACGCTCCTTCGCATGCCGGATTGATCGCGGATCGGGCGGGTCGCCGATATGATAATTTTCAGTTCCGGCGGAATCGAACTCGATAGTCAGCCCAGCCAGCCTCGCCTTGGCCCGCAGCACGGCCTCAGCCGTCGGGGACCGACAGATGTTGCCCATGCAAACGAGGAGCACGCGGCGGGGCTGTCCGGCCTTGGCCACGGCTTAGACCTTGCCGCCGAAGCTCTGGTGATCGTCCAGGTCGAGCACATCGAACCAGGTGACGATGTCTTCGCGCTTGGCCCCCGCTGGGGTAGCGGACTGGTATTCGGTCAGTTTAGCCCGCCCAGCCGGCGCGCTGGGGGCTCTTTGTTCGTGAAAGGCGCTGAAGGCCGCGATTTCTTGGCCCAAGCGGGGCTTCTTGGCGTTAGCCATCAGCCAAGCCAAGATTTCTCCGTCTCCTAAACCATTCTCAATCTGTGACTTAAGTGATTCTGCCTCGATACCTAAAAAATCAAGGACGTTACGATCCAGGGAGCAGGCGTAGTTGTAATCGCCATTTTTACCCATCTGGGTGGCGCGGGCCTTATCGATCATCCGGGGTAGGATGACGAAGCCGCCGAGGCGGACGCGAGGGCTGCGGGGCGGGTGCTGAGTGAGGTCGTAGAGGTCGTGGGCCATAAGGATAGCCAACCTAGCCCCCCTGCCCCCCTCCGCAAGAAAACAGGACGGCTTGAGGGTTTGCCAAAATGTCACACCTCCCCTTATCTCATCCTATGTTCCCCTTGGCCGCCGAACTTGCCGCCCATCCCTTGACCCGGGACTGCTTGTTGGGATGTGCTTCAGTTTTTTTGACCGCGGCCGTGCTGGATGGGCTGGCCCCTAGGGATACCTCCGGGAAATTGCAGGCCTCCGGAGTTTGGTTGCTCCGCGGCGGATGGGTTCTGCTCACTACGATGCTGGCCTACCAAGGGCTGCGCACGCATTCCCTTCCCATCGCCAGTGCAGCGGAAGTGTTGCTTTCGATTGCCTGGGGTGTGTCGGGCTTGGCCCTCTTTCTCGATCTGACGTTCAACCACCGTCTGCCGACTTGGGCGATCGCGGGCACGACCGCGCTGTGTCTCGTGGCGGCAGCTTTTCTCGGAGTCGTCGAACATCCAGGCTTGGACAAAATCGGCAAGCCGCTCATCGCCATCCATGTAGGTGCCGCAATTCTGGCCTACTGCGTACTCGGCGCGCAGGCTCTCAACTCAGCCGCTTATCTCCTTCAGGATCGCGCCTTGGCGCGTCATCAGTTTGGAGGCATCTACGCCTTACTCCCCGCGCTCGTTCCGCTCGATCGTATCGGCGCGCAACTGATGGGCGCGGCAGTCTGGCTGCTCGGACTTTCTCTGGTGATTGGCGCGACCGACTGGGGGCAGCGTGATCTTGCTGCCGTGGCCGCCCCGAAGCTCATTGCGGCTCTGATTACCTGGCTCGCTTGTTTCTGGATCGTCGTGCAACGCCGACGTCAGCACCTCCGGGGCGCCGCCTTCGCCCGGGCTTCTTTATTGGCCGCGATCCCGGCGGTGGTTGCCCTCTATCTTTCGCTGCCCGCATCCCGATGAGCGAACGCGCCCGCAATCTGGTGGCGCTGAGCGCTACACATCGCACCGCCGGCCTCGATGAGCGCGCCGCGTTTACGGTGCCGGCCGGTGGAGCCGAAGTCTTCTATGCGGCCGCTCGCGAGGCCGGCCTCGCCGAAGCGGTCTTGCTCGCGACCTGCAATCGTCTCGAGGCGTATGCTGTCGGCGACGAAGCCGCCGCGCTTCATGTGCGTAGCGCCCTGCTCAAGGCCACGGGCGCACCCGCGGCCGCGCTCGACCAGCATCTCCGTCCGGTGCCAGGACTGGAGGCCGTTGAACACCTCTTCTCCGTCGTCTCTGGTCTGGAGTCGCAGATGGTCGGCGAAGTCGAAATCGCTGGGCAGGTGAAGGATGCCTACGCCGATGCGCTCGCGCGCGGTATGACGGGTCCGGTGCTTAACCGTGTCTTCCAACGTGCCTTCCAGGCGGGAGCGTGGGCCCGCACCAACACGGGAATCTCCCAAGGCCAGGTGAGCCTCGGCAACATCGCCGTCGAACTGGCGATGCGCGTATTCGGTTCGCTCGCTGAAGCCCGCGTGCTCGTGCTCGGTACGGGCGATGTCGGCCGTCAAGTCGTCCAGGCGCTGGTCTCTCGCGGCGCTTCCCAGGTTTCGGTCGCGTCGCGCGCGTTCGAGAACGCCCGCGTGCTGGCCGAGGAATTCTCCGGATCTTCGCTCACCCTTGCCGACGCGTTGCGTCAGGCCCACACGCACGACGTCATTGTGGGCTGCGCTACAGTGGAACGCGCCTTGATTGAAGCCGTCGCCCTCCGCGAGATTGCCGGCCGTCGTTCCGGCCGCCCGCTGTTGCTCGTCGACCTCGGTGTGCCCCGTAATTTCGCCGCTGGCGTCCATGGCCTCGACGGCACGTATCTCTGCGACTTGGACGACCTCGCTCGCGTTTCTAACGCGAACCTCAAGGCTCGTTTGGCTGAAGTCGACCGCGCGCGCATCGCCTTGGCCGAGAAGGCCGCCCGTGCCTGGGGCGCGGCCAACCACCAGACTTCACCCGAAGCTTAACCGATGAAACCCACGGTCCTCATCGTCGACGACGAGAAGAATATCCGCGAAGGCCTGCGGGCCGCCTTGGAGGATCGCTATGAGACCTTTGTCGCGAAGGACGCCGCGGAAGCGGCGCGCCTCATGCAGGATGTGCCGCCGGACGCCGTGCTGACGGATCTCCGCATGGCGGGAGCCGACGGTATGGCGGTCATTGAGCGTGCCCTTAAGCTGCCCAATCAGCCAGTCTGCATCATGATGACAGCATACGGGGACGTGGATACGGCCGTAAAGGCGATGAGCCTCGGCGCGTATTGGTTTTTCCAGAAGCCGGTGGATCTCCGCCAGGTGGAACTCGTCCTTGATCGCGGGCTGAAGGCCCGCACCACCGAGAAGGAAGTCGTCACGCTGAAGACCCGACTCGATCGCAAGTTTTCACTCAGCGAGATTGTCGGCTCCTCCGCCGCCCTTCAGCGTTCGGTCGAACAGGTCCGTTCGGTCGCTACTTCCAATGCGACTATCCTCCTGCTCGGCGAGACGGGCACCGGCAAGGAGCTCTTTGCCCAAATGATTCACCAGGCGAGCCAGCGCTCGAAAGGTCCTTTCATGGCGGTGCATTGCGCCGCCATCCCCGCCAACCTGCTTGAGTCCGAATTGTTTGGTCACGAGAAGGGCGCTTTCACTGGCGCGAACGAGCGTCGCGTGGGACGCTTCGAATCGGCCGACGGTGGCACTCTTTTTCTGGATGAAATTGGGGAGATTGATGCCACCACCCAGGTGAAGCTCCTGCGCTTCTTGGAGACCCGCTCCGTCGAGCGCCTCGGCTCCCATCGCCCCATCGCCCTCGACCTTCGCCTCGTCTGCGCCACGAATCGTGACCTCCAGCAGATGGTTAAGGAGGGCAAGTTCCGCGAAGACCTCTATTATCGCTTGTCCGTCGTTCCCTTGCGGTTACCGCCCTTGCGCGAACGCCAGGACGACGTCCCGCTGCTCCTTGCACATTATCTCGAGCGCTTCGCGAAGGAAAACTCGGTCGCCGCCGCCAAACTTGCGCCGGAAACAGTGGCGGTGCTCGTCCGCTATCCCTGGCCTGGCAACATCCGCGAGCTGCGCAATGCCTGTGAGAACCTCGCGGTACTCCGGGCAGGCAAGACGGTCGCCGCCGGCGACCTGGATTCGCGTTTTTCCCAACCCGCCGCCACAGTTGTGGCGGTTACGGCCCTACTTTCTTCTGGCGGCAACACCCTCGATCGCGAGCTCAATGAAAAGCAGCTTTTGAAGCAGGCGTTGGCCGCCGCTGCGGGTAACCGTACGCGCGCCGCCGAGTTGATGGGTATCTCGCGTCGAACGCTCCACCGCAAACTTCTGCAATGGCCGGAACTCGATCCCGGTCCTGAGACTGCGTGAGGCTGCTTGCTCTCCTGCTTTCCTGCGTTGCGCTTCGCGCCGCCGATATCGTCGGTTCGGATCTACTGGCCGGTTCCGTCACTCGTGGTCTCGATCAAGCTGTAGGTAATGTCGCTGCCGATTTCGGCGGCACCCTTCCAGGGAGGCAGGCGTTCGTCGATGGGCGGGCTTCGGCGGCCATACTCATGGTGCGAGAACGTGAGGCCGCGCCAGTCCCCACTGGAAAGATAGGCGTTGTTGAATTTCGTCTCGCGAGCGCGGTGGTGGTGGTTGCCACGCACGGCAGTAACCGCGCCGAATCCATCACGCTGGAAAATCTTGCGAACGTGTTCGCGCGCGATCCGCGTTCGGCGGCGCGCAATTGGAATGACCTCGACCCCGCGGCGCGTTCCGAGCTCATCACCCCTGCGGTCTGTTCCCCTGCCGGCTCGATGGTGCTCGAGATTTTTCAAGGCCTCTCGCTCCAAGGACAGCCGTTCCGGTCGGACGTCCGGCTGCGGATTGAGCCCTACCTAGCAGCCGACCTATTGGCCTCTCGTGCGGGGAGCGTCGTCCTGATCTCCCGCCCTCCTTCTGGCCGCGGTAAGGTTCTCCAGGTCGCTGATGGTCGCCCAGGCAAGTCGACCACCGCTTACGGTCCCGATGAGAACAACGTACATAATGGTGATTATCCCCTTCAGGTTCCGCTCATCCTTTATGTGCGGCAGGATCGCCTCCCGCAGCTTACCCCTGCCCTGCGTTGGCTCGTCTCCGATGAAGCAGCTTCCATGCTTGAAAAGCAGGGCCTCACCCCTGCTCCTAAGGCTGCTCGGACGAGGTTTGTCCAAAGGCTTGACACTCGGTAGGGCGTTTGGTCTGCTTCCCATCCAACGCGCGCGTAGCTCAATGGTAGAGTACCACCTTGCCAAGGTGGCTGTTGCTGGTTCAAGTCCAGTCGCGCGCTCCACTTTAAAATGGAGCCA
>CAIVYX010000129.1 GCA_903910245.1 uncultured Opitutia bacterium
GCATCGCGCATGTTGCGGGCGAAGCCGTCGATGAGGTCGTATTGGCTGCGGTGGGCTTCGTCGGCGATGACCACGATGTTCCGGCGGTCGGAGAGGGCAGGCATGCGCTCGCCTTTCTCTTGGGGCATGAACTTCTGGATGGTCGTGAAGACGACCCCGCCGCTGCCGACCTTAAGGAGATCGCGTAGCTGGTCGCGGCTGTCCGCCTGCTTGGGCTGCTGACCGACAATCTCGAAGCAGCGGTCGAATTGTCCGAAGAGCTGGTCGTCGAGGTCGTTGCGGTCGGTCAGGACGACGACGGTCGGGTTCTCCATAGCCGGGTGCTTGGCGACCCGTCCGGCGTAGAAGAGCATCGAGAAGCTCTTGCCTGACCCTTGGGTATGCCAGACGACCCCTGCCTTGCGGTCGCCAGCCTTGGCGCTGGCACGGACCGTTTCCTCGACCGCCTTATTGACGGCATGGAACTGGTGGTAGCCGGCGATGATCTTGGTCGTTCGGCCCTTGTCGTCGTCCTCATAGGTGACGAAGTGGCGGATCAGATCCAAGACGCGGCTCTTGGCGAAGACGCCCTTGATCAGGACCTCTAGCTCGATAGATCCCTTGGGGGCTTCGGTCTCGCCGTCGATCGTGCGCCAGACCTTGAACCATTCACGGTTGGCGGAGAGGGAGCCGATACGGGCCTGGATGCCGTCGGAGATGACCAGTAGCTCGTTGTAGCGGAAGATCGCCGGCACCTGCTTCTTGTAGGTCTGTAGCTGCTCGTAGGCCGACCAGATCGTCGCGTTCTCGTCGGTCGGGTTCTTGAGTTCGATGACGGACAGGGGGATGCCGTTGACGAAGACGACCACGTCAGGGCGCCGGTTCGCCTGGCCTTCGACGACCGTGAACTGGTTCAGCGCCAGCCAGTCGTTGTTCTCGGTCTTCGTGAAGTCGACCAGGCGAACATGGTCGCCGGCGATTGAGCCATCGGCCCTGGGGTATTCGACTTCGACGCCGTCACGCAGCATGGAGTGGAAGCGACGGTTAGCCGTGATGAGGTCAGGCCCATCGACGCGCACCACCTTGCGGAGTGCCTCGTCCTTGGCCTCGGCGGGGATGGAAGGGTTCAGCCGATCGATCGCCGCCCGAAGGCGTTCAACTAGCAGGACGTCACCGTAGTTCTCACGCTCGGCTCCAGGTTCGCCGGGAGCGAGGGTAGGACCGTGCGCGATGTCATACCCTAGCTCCCGGAACCAGCTCAGGGTGATGTCTTCGACTGTGCCTTCGTTGAGGATCATGGACGATTTTTTAAGGCTACCTTCAGGTCTCCGTTAAGGAGTTGCGGCAGTAGTGTATCGCGAAGTTCGGCGAGCGTCTGCGATTCCTTGGTATTGCTTGCGACTCGATTCAGCATTGGGGCAATGGTGTCCGTGAAGGATGAGATTAGCTTAGCAGGAGCGACAGGAAGCCTCATCTGCAGGACGCTCTCTGCCCTTATTCGTTGATGGCTACCTGTTGTCCCTGTCACTAGCGTACCATAGGTTCTTGAGAAATCTTCACTAATAAAGAGGGCATATAGATACTCTCGTGTGCACCCTGCCATCGCGGAGGCCACGATGAACTCCGTCGAGCAGATTGAACGACGCGATGCATGAAGATTAGGCAGCCAAATTCTGGGAATATGTGGGTTTAGCTTCGACAATAGGACGCACGTTTTTGTTACAACCAGCTTGTTGCTCTTGATCTCACTACCTGCCTCCGCTTTGGGCGCTTTGCCCTCATCAAAGGATGGTAAACTGTAGTGGTCGAAGATTTCGGATAGCGATTCTCCTGGGTTTATAGACTCCCTGCTGAACTCAGATAGTTCGGAAAGACTCCCGGCTTTCCATCCACTCGGGATCTTCCCTAGCTCCGAGTCCACGAAGCTGTCGGGGAAGAGGTCGGCGGTGGCCTTGTCCATGCCGGCTGGTTGGCAGCGCTCTGCCTTGGCGTGGACCGGATCGAAGTCGACGAACCACGACTTAAACAGCGCCTTGGTCATCTGCTCCAGCGTCTCGTTCATCTTGCGGTTGAGTTCGATCTTGTCGTCCAGCGCGCCAAGGATGCCAGCGATGCGCTTCTGTTCGGCTAAGTGCGGGAGATGGACCTCGAGGTTTTCAATCATTAGCTTTGTCAGTGCCTGGCGGGTTGCACCTGCAGACGCTAATGACAGGAGGTGTTCTTGGAACTTGCTGCTGACGAGTATGTAGTGAAGGTACCTTGCATCTAGGGTCTTTGGGTCTGGCCTTATGATGGCCACGTGTTGGTTCACACGTGCGGGTAATATGCTTGCGCTTACCTGGCAGCAGCGTGCAACAGAATCCCCGGTTATGTTCAGCAGCACGTCTCCTTTAAATACTTCGACATTCTTCAGTTCGGATGACTGCGTATCGTCGATATAAACGACTCCGTCCTTCCTAAAGCCATCATTGTAGATGTTCTGGCTTCGGATTAATGCAGAGGCGCCACCTTTATAAGCCTCCTTGCCGCCGCGAGGGGTGGCACCGCTCCCTATTTTCAGGCAAACAGTTTTTAACTTTATGCTATCTTTAGCGGCCATGACCTAGGCTTTTCAGGTTGGCTTTAACGAGCTGTTCAAGCCTCATTGATTCGGCGAACTGAGCATTAAGCTCGACGACTAATCTCTTCATCTTCGCGTCGTAAGGCTCACCGTCATCTTCTACGTCCTCAGCTCCTACGTAGCGCCCAGGGGTGAGTACGTAGCCGTTCTTTTTTATTTCCTCGAGGTTCGAGCCTTTGCAGAAGCCGGCTACGTCTTCGTATTTAGCCGCCCCCTTATCGCCGCGCCATGCGTGGTAGGCGCCGACGATTTTGGCGATGTCGTCATCCCTGAGCTCGCGGTGCACTCGGTCGACCAGCGTTCCCATCTTGCGTGCGTCGATGAACAGGGACTCGCCTTTATGGCTGCGTCGTTTACCGTCGGCCTTGTTGCGGCTGAGGAACCAGAGGCAGACCGGAATGGGGGTCGAATAGAACAGTTGGCCGGGAAGGGCGACCATGCAGTCGACGAGATCGGCGTCGACGACCGCCTGACGTATCTCGCCTTCGCCGTTCTGGGTGGAAGACATTGCTCCATTTGAAAGGACGAAGCCGGCGTAACCACCCGGCGCGAGGTGGTGGATGAAGTGCTGTACCCAGCCGAAGTTGGCGTTGCCCTTGGAAGGGATGCCGTATTTCCATCGGACGTCCTGAGGGTCTAGCGACCAGTCGGAGTCGTTGAAGGGTGGGTTGGCGATGATGTAGTCTGCCTTGAGGTCCTTGTGAAGGTCGTCGCGGAAGGTGTCCTCGTTCTTGGGACCGAAGTTCGCCTCGATGCCTCGGATCGCCAGGTTCATCACCGCTAGGCGACGGGTGGTGTGGTTGCTCTCCTGGCCGTAGACCGAGATGTCTCCAATCTTACCGCCGTGGGAGCGCACGAACTTCTCGGACTGAACGAACATGCCTCCCGATCCGCAGGCCGGATCGTAGATACGGCCCTTATAGGGAGCCAGCATTTCGACGATGGTCCGCACGATGCAGGAGGGGGTGTAGAACTGTCCACCGTTCTTCCCCTCGGCCGATGCGAACTGGGTGAGGAAGTATTCATAGACCCGGCCTAGGACGTCCTTGGAGCGGTTCTCGGCGTCCCCTAGTCCGATTGTGCCTACCAGATCAATCAGCTCGCCTAGCCGCTGCTTGTCTAGGCCAGGGCGGGCGAAGTCCTTGGGCAGGACGCCCTTCAGACGATCGTTGTCCTTCTCGAGGGCTACCATCGCGTCGTCGATGGCTTTTCCAATCGTCGCCTGGCGGGCCTGGGACTGGATGTGAGACCAGCGGGCGGTCTTTGGTACCCAGAAGACGTTGCCGGCCAGGTACTCGTCCTTGTCCTCCGGATCGGCGCCCTTGTCGGCTTCGAGCTTCTTGCGCTGCTCTTCAAAGGAGTCGGAGATATACTTCAGGAAGATCAGGCCCAAGACCACGTGCTTATACTCGCCCGCGTCCATATTGTTGCGGAGCTTGTCGGCGGCCTGCCAGAGCTTGGCCTCGAAGCCTATGTTGGCCGTCGAGCCGGTCTTTTCTGCTTTCTTGGGTCTAGCCATGGGGGAGAGCCCTAGATGGATACCCCCGCCGGACCCCATGGCAACCCCTCGGTGCCTCATTGGGTTACAATCCTAGGGGTTTATTCCCAATCCGCCGCGCCTGGGCAGGCAGGGAAGGGAAGGTTTATAATAAAGTGACGTAGACGGCGACAGATGGTGGCGGTTACCGGCTGGCGGTTGGCTACTCGCTCACTTCCCGGCCTTCTTGTCGGCGATCTTGGACTCGATCTCTTTCTGTAGCTCACGTGTGCGTAGCTGTGCTGCAGCGATTTCCTCCTTGGTCATCTCCTTCTCGATTTTAGCTAGATTTTTTTGGGCTAGTTCGCTGGTTATTCCCGCGAGGTTGTAATGAGCGTATGCCTCAATTTTATTTATTGGAACGCCTACTCCAAACTCATGGAAGACACCTAAGGAAGTGATCGAATCGACATGGCCTTGTGCCGCCGCCAACCGGAGCCACTTGGCTGCAGTCGCCGGATCTTTTTCAACCCCTTCTCCGGCTCTATAAGCCGCGCCAAGTGCGTATTGAGCATCCTCAAGTCCTTCCTCGGCAGCCTTGCGCCACCAAGACACCGCCTCAACGTAGTCTTTCACTACCCCTTGCCCGTTATAATAGCAGTAACCCATGTTAACTCTGGCAGGGTTGTACCCCTGCTTGGCTGATTTAAGATACCATGCCGCTGCATTAACCATGTCTTTCGGAGTGCCCTCTCCATTGCGGTAGCACTCGCCAAGACAAAATTGGGATTCAGGATGCCCGGGCCATGCGGGTCTATGCCAAGCCCCCACAATTAATTCTGGGGCTTCCTCTGCTGCTTTCTGCCATAGTGATAATGCCTTCACTTGATCCTTCGGGACGCCTTCGCCGCTAGCGTAGCAGTGGGCCAGATGGTAAGTGGCTACTAAGTTGCCTTGGTCTGCAGCTTTGCGAATCCACTCCGCCGATTGTATTAGATCCTTCTCAACGACTAATCCTTCAGCATGAAAAATCCCAAGTTTAAGTTGAGCCGCTGAGTGGCCTTGATCGGCTGACTTGCGGTACCATTCGATTGCTTTGGGTATGTCTTTTGCTACTCCTCTACCAATCTCGTGACAAAAGCCTAGGTTGGCTTGAGCGCGGGCATTTCCTTGTTCTGCCTGTTTCTTGTGGTCCTGGTACTGCTTTACTTCGTCAGGGCTCATTCCGGCTTCAGCGGTTCCCATTGATACTACCATCAACCAGATTACTGCGGTGATTGTCCAGCTGGGGCTAGGGAGCTTCATAAGATTTTATTACTTAGGCTGCTGGTCCTCGTCAATCCGCTAGGGACGTGGCTTCATCGTACTACAGCCTGTAGGGGAAACTTTTTGAAAACCCCAAATTTTAGCGCGCGGCCGGAGAGGGAAAACCGGAGGGCGTTTCGGGGGTGTACCCGGGGGTGCCAGGGTAGGGCAGGGTCAGCCGGTGAGCTTGGGCAGTTTGAGGATGGCAGACTTGATCGCGGTCTCTTCGTCGTGGCTGTAGATCTTGTGCACGTCGGGGTTGGAGTGGCCGACGATCATCATGCGCACGTCCTCCGGCACGTCCTGCCTCTGGAGCATAGTAACCATGGTATGGCGGAAGCTGTGGAAGCTCTTCTTGGGCAGCTTATGCTTACCCTCGGCGTAGCACGGATCCACGCCGGCGCCTCGCATGACATTGATGAACTGCTGGCTGTTGCCGGCTCGGCCACCGGGCTTGAGCTTGTGGATGTTGGGCAGCACGGGATCGGACGGCTTGGCTTGGCTCAGCAGCTTGTACTCCTCGAGCCAGTCCTTCAGGTCCGGGTGCATGGTGATCCGAACCTTGGCCTGGGAGCCCTTGCGGATCTTGCGCTGCCGGTAGGCCACGGCGGGGTTCTTGCCTAGGTCGAGAGACGACCAGGTCAGGTCGCTGATGTCGCGGATACGCCCGCCGGTGTAGAAGCCGAGGTAGACCAAGGTGCGCCACTCGTCGTCTTGGCAGGCCTTAAGGATGGACTGGACCTCTTGAAGGGAGAAGGGGAGCTTCGGATCGGAGTCGACGACCGGCATGTCGACCGTGGCTGCCGGGTTAAGAACGCAGATGCCCTGCTTCATGGCGCGCAGGAAGACCGAGTTCAGGACCTTGATGTCCAGCTTCACGGTCGCCGGCGCGGCGCCGCCCTTCGTGCGCGAGGCAATGAAGCCCTGGACGTCGACCGGCTTGACCCGCTGGATGTCCTGGTCGGACTTGGTGCCGAGGTGCTCCAGGAAGAACTTCACGATCTTCCGGTAGGAGTGCATCGTCGCCTTGGTGGCCTTGGCCTCCTTGGACTTGAGGTACTCCTCCATGTAGCTGCGCGGCGTCACGAAGTTGAGGGCCTTGCCCGTGATCCGCTTGTGCATGTCCGCCGCGTTCCGGTTGATGGCCGCCACGGTCAGCTCGCCGTCGATCCTGGCCATGTTCGCGTCCTTCTCGAACTGCTGCAGCGCCAGCTCGGCCGTGCGCCGGTCGCGGGTGCCGGTCGTGCGCGCGATCCACTTGCCGTCGGACGACTTGAACTTGGCGACCCAGGCCTTGGAGCGGCTGTTTTGGCGGTACAGAGAACCCATGAGTGGAAACTCTACCAAAAACTCTACCAAAGCAAGGGTGTTTGCC
>CAIVYX010000130.1 GCA_903910245.1 uncultured Opitutia bacterium
GACCTTCTTCAAAGTCTTCGCCCGGACCGGGATTAATTCCGGGGAAGGGAAGACGATGGAAGAGTTTGGGGGCAACACTAAGAATTAGTTGATCGGTTGATCAGTTGGCCGGTTGGCCAGAGAGAGGCAAAGTGAGTTGATTGGTTGAACGGTTGGCCGGTTGGCCAGAGAGAGGCGGGTAGATTAGGATTCGGATGATTTAAGGCGCTGTTGTCGCATGCGGATGAGGCCGCCGAGCAACCTCGCTACTTCTGCTCTTCTTTCCGATAGCCGTTGATACTCCGCCGTCTCGATCCAGCCGAGATCGTGGCCTATCCAAAGCTGAGTCTCCAGCTCACTTAAGGAGCCCCTGGCGATAACCAGGAACCTCAGCGACTCCTTGTTGGTCCCGCGGTCGTTGCCTTCAGCGATATTCGAGGGGACGGATAAAGCAGCGCGTCCGAGTTGGTCGCAATAGGCATAATGGCCACGTAGATTCGGCGTAGCAGCCATCCGGTAGATATCAGAAGCGAGTGCTCGTGACTGCTTCCAGACCATCAGGTCACGGAAGGTGAAAGGACCATCGTTAGGCGGTGGCTGTTTATCCATGCCGCCATCATCCATCGAACTCTATTGATTTCACGAAAACTGATCTGAGGACTTCAGCCTCACTCTGCCCACTCCCTAATCCCTAGGGGCCTTTCCCCCTCTGGCCAACCAATCGGCGTCACTCCCTCTGGCCAACTGATTAACCGTTCAACGGATCAACTAATCGTGCCTCGTTCTGGCCCACCGGCCAACTGGTCAACGGATCAACCAGCCTTACATCAACCAATCTTGCTCCTTTGCCTCCCAGCCCACTAACTCTCGCCATGTCCCAACGGCCTCTTGGTTTCGGTATCTGGGGAACCGGCATGATCGCTGAGTTCCACGCGAAGGCACTCGCCGAAATCGCCGGCGTGAAACTGACATCAGCCTATAATCGCTCGCCCGCCAAGGGGCGCGAGTTCGCTGCCAAGCACGGCATCGTCTTTGCGGAGACGCCCGAAGCGCTCCTTGCAGACCCAGCGGTCGACATCGTCTGCCTCTGCACGCCGAGCGGCGATCACCTCGCCCCAGCGCTCGCCTGCGCCAAAGCCGGCAAGCATGTCGTCGTCGAGAAACCCCTCGAGGTGACCCTCGCCCGTTGCGATGAACTCAACGCCGCCTGTGCCAAGGCCGGCGTGACGGTCGCCGGCATCCTGCCCCGCCGTTTCGGTGCCGGTGCGGTCGCGCTTAAGTCCGCCCTCGACGCCGGCCGCTTCGGCCGTCTGACCATGGCCGGCGCGCTCATCCCTTGGTGGCGTACTCAGGCCTATTATGATTCCGCCGCCTGGCGCGGCACGCTCGCCCTCGATGGCGGCGGTGCCTTGATGAACCAAGGCATCCACACGGTCGATTTACTCCTTTGGCTACTCGGCGCGCCTAAGCGCGTTTCCGCCACCGCGGGCTTGGTCGCCCACGAGGGCATCGAGGTCGAGGATATCGCGTCCGGCTGGATCGAATTCGCCAACGGCTGCCGCGCAACGCTCGCCAGCTCGACCGCGTGCTGGTCCGCAACCGGCTTCCCTGCCGAGATCCGCATCCATGGCACTACCGGGGCCGCCGTCTTGCGCGACGATAAGCTGACCGCCTTCGAATTCGAGAAGCCATTGCCCGCGGACGCTATGGTCCTCGCTCCAGCGACCGAAGGTGGTGGTGCTGGCGCTAACGACCCGAAGGCTATCGGCCATGCCTGGCATCGTGCCAATCTCGAAGAAGCTGTTGCCGCGATCCGCGCGGGCAAGCAGCCCGCCGTTAACGGGGCTGAAGGTCGTAAGGCGGTCGAACTCATCCTCGCCCTCTATCAGTCTGCGCAGGCGGGCGGAACGCCGGTAGATTTGCCGCTTATGCGCGATCCAGTGCTCCGGAAGCTGGGTGAGAAGAAATAAGGCCCCGGCCGCGCCCCCTGGCCAACTGGTATCACCACCTCCGGCCAACGGATCAACCGTTCAACTGGTCATCTGACGGTGTAACGGCCTGGCCAACTGGCCAACTGATCAACGGGTCAACTAGCGCTGTATCTCTCTGGCCCACTGGTCAACTAATCAACCGGTCAACTCGTGATGTCTTGGTCTGGCCAACTGGCCAACTGGTCAACTGGTCAACTGGTCAACTGGTCAACTGGTCAACTGGTCAACTGATCAACTAGTAGTGATATCTTGGCGCTCCGCACCACCTTTTTTCTGGCTTCACCCCCCTTATTCCCCGAAATTACTGACCACTGCTTATGCGTATTTTGGTCACTGGCGGCGCGGGCTTCATCGGGTCGAATCTGACCCGACTTCTGGTCGCGGGCGGACATGTCGTCACGGTCGTCGATAAGCTGACCTACGCGGGCAATCTATCCTCCCTGGCTGACCTGCAGGGCAAGCCGGGCTTCACGTTCGTCCAGGCTGACATCTGCGACGCAGAGGCCATGCGCCGCACCTTCGCTTCCGCCCAGCCGGAGGCGGTCATGCACCTGGCCGCCGAATCTCACGTTGACCGCTCGATAGACGGCCCGGGGGAGTTCATCGCCACCAACGTCACCGGCACCTTCCAGCTTCTCCAGGCCGCCCTGGGCCATTGGCGCTCCCTTGAAGGCGCAGCCAAGGATAAGTTCCGCTTCCTGCACGTCTCGACCGACGAGGTCTTCGGCTCCCTCGGCCCGACCGACCCGGCCTTCAACGAGTCGACCCCTTACGACCCGCACTCTCCGTACAGCGCGAGCAAGGCCTCGAGCGATCACCTCGCCCGTGCCTGGATGGACACCTACGGCATGCCGGTCGTGGTGACGAATTGCTCCAATAATTACGGCCCTTATCAGTTCCCCGAGAAGCTCATCCCGGTCGTCATCCTGAAGTGCCTGCGCGGTGAGGCCATCCCGGTCTACGGCAAGGGCGAGAATATCCGCGACTGGCTGTACGTCGACGACCACGCCCGCGCGCTCCTCGCTGCGGTCGAGAAGGGGCGTCCTGGCCGCACCTATTGCATAGGCGGCGACAACGAGCGTCGGAATATCGACCTCGTGAAGCTGCTCTGCTCGTTGCTCGACGAATTCCGCCCGCGCGCCGACGGCAAGCCGCACGACTCCGCAATCACCTACGTCACCGATCGTCCCGGCCACGACCTCCGTTACGCCATCGACGCCCGCCGCGCCCGCGCCGAGCTCGGTTGGGCTCCGCAGGAGGATTTCCAGAGCGGCTTCCGGAAGACCGTGCGCTGGTACCTCGACAACCCCGCGTGGACCCAAGGCATCCTCGACGGCTCCTATCGCCTCGAGCGACTCGGCAAAATCTGACTCTCATGAAAGGCATCATCCTCGCCGGCGGTTCCGGCACTCGTCTGCATCCCTTGACCCAGGTCATGAGCAAGCAGCTCCTGCCGGTGTACGA
>CAIVYX010000131.1 GCA_903910245.1 uncultured Opitutia bacterium
CTCAGCATCTTCGGATTCCTCGCCGACGCGGCCGGCAACCTCGCCGACCTCAAGGCCACGCTCGTCCACGCGCGCGAGGCGCTGGAGGCGCAGAAGGTCCAGTTCCCCGACCTCGCGCCCCAGCTCGACGCGCAGATCGCCAACCTGGCCAGCGCGATCGTCGCGGAGAACAAGGCCCGCTTCGCCATCCTCGCGCGCGCGGAACGCGACCTCGTCAAGGAGGCTCCCGGCGGTCGACTCTTCGGCGGACTCGCCAAGGCCACCACCCCTTACCTCGGCCTCTCCGAGTTCATCAACCGCTTCCTCACCCCTGACACCTGGGCCAGCCGTTGCGGTGCGTTGCAGGCGGCGATCTTCCGCGCCGACCAGACCTATAACGCTGGACTGAGCGACCGGCTCTACAAGGGAGCTTTTGCCGACACCTTGGACCGCAACCTCACGCGGGACTCGCTTAAGACGCCGACGTCGAGTTGGTTCCCCAATCCCGAGAACATCGAGGTAACCGCCCAGACCTTTACTCCAGGCACTAGTCGCGCGCACACCGCCATGGGCGCTCCGGGCAACCTGCTGCAATCTGACCTCCTGCAAAGCCTCGGGTCGGCGCTCGCCACCCGTTCCGACACCTTCACCCTGCGTTGCTACGGCGAAGCCGGCCTCGACAACGGCGAGATCGGTTCCGCTTGGATGGAGGTCGTAGTCCAACGCATCCCCGAGTTCCTCGACCCGACCAATTCGGCCGAGACAGGCAATAGCGCCCCGAAGCCGCTGAAAATCGCCCCTTCAGTCGCGACCGACCCCACCTTAAGTACCGCGCTCACCCCCGTGAACAATGTGCTCGGCCGCCGCTTCAAAATCGTCTCCATGCGCTGGCTCAAAGCCGATGAGATCTGACCTAGGAAAAATCCTGCTCACGACCTTATTCCTCGCCTGCGGCTCTGCACTGGCCGCGGACGGTCCCATCGTCGAAGCCTATATCAAGTTCATCTCGGCCAACAAGCCTCTGGCCGGGATCGGCATCATGCAGGACAAGAAGGTCAACGGACTCGTGATTCCGACGGACATGCTCACCGACGTGTTTTATTACCGTGGCCCAGCCCGGATGGAACTAATCGAGTTGGCCGCCACCGAGATTCCTGTCGAGCCCGTGACGAACACCGGCGAAAAAACCGAAGTCGTCAAACGGCCGGTCCGCGGCATCAAGGCGACCACTCCGACCCACGCGTTGGCTTCGGCCGGAAAACCCCCGATTGCCTGGATCGACCTGCCGACAAAACAAGGGCAGCTCCACCTCATCCTGATGGTGAACCCCGGGAAGGACAACGGTATCACCGCCATCCAGGATATCCCCGGCTCCTTCCCCCCCGGCAGCAACCGCTACTTCAACCTCTGCAGTTTCCCGCTGACGGTCAAACTCCCCTCGGGCGACCAAAGGATTCCTGCCGGCAGCTCAAAGGTGGCCCGCCCTGGCAGCAAGGAGAACGACTACTACGACCTGCAGATCTCCAGTCTGGTGAACGAAGCGGAACTCCCGGCCTATTCCGGGCGCGTCTTCCATATGGAGAGCACCCGTAAGCTCTACATGCTCTCGCCGGGCCCCGGCGAGCTCGGCCGTATCGTGATCAAGGTGATCGAAGACCGCCCGCCACCCGCCCGCAGCCTGGCCCAGAAGCCCCCGGCACCGAAGAGCGAGAAGTAAGCCGGCGGCCGTCACATAACATTCATATAACAGGCGGCGTCCGGACTTGAGGGCTACTGGGTCGCACCCAGACTGACCGAGTGCCCAACGACTCCGTGACGCCGCGCCGGCGCGCCGGTTTCAGCCTCGTGCTATCGCTCGTGGTGATGTCCGTCGTGCTGCTCACGGTCATCACGGTAGCCTCGTTCGTGACCATCGAGTCGCGCCTCTCGGCGCAGCACCAGAACTTCCTGCGAGCGAAACTCAACGCGGCCGTCTCTCTGCGCCTCGCCCTCGCGCACCTGCAACAGGAAGCTGGCCCCGACCGGCGCATGACCGCCCGGGCGGACATCCTGGCCAACACCACGCAGGCAGGCTGGACCTGGAACACGATCCGTAATCCGCTCTGGACCGGCGTTTGGCGCAGCGACAAGCAGCTCCAACCGCCTTCCTGGCTCGTCAGCGGACGACATGACCAGCTGCCCGGCACGCAATCAGCCAACCTCTACGGACAGGCTGACTTCTACATCGATCAATGGGTCCCTTGGCAGAACGACTTCACCATACCGGCCAACCTGCTCGTGCCTTTGGTAGGAAGCACCTGCGCCAGCGCGGCCGAACTTGCGACCTCGACCAGCCCAGGGAAACCGGATGGCCGCATCACCCTGCCACGCATCGCCCTGCCCGATACCAACGCGAACGGCTCCTACTGCTACTGGATCGGCGACGAAGGGGTCAAAGCACGTATCAATCTCACCGACCCGCGGCTCACGCCGCCCACGGGCACCACTACGCCCCAACTGCAGCAGGAAGCCCTGCGCGGCACGACCCGCTCCGGTACCGGTATCCTCGCCGGGCTGGAGAATATGCCCCTCAGCGGCATCGACCCCCGCGTGACCCAGATGCGGGAACTGCCCTTCCTGACGAACGCCGGACTCGGCCTGACGGAAACCTCCCCGCCGACCCGCGCCAAGCGCTTGTTCACCGAAGCGACCCTCTGGTCGCGCGGGGTGAACTGCGACTCGCTCTGGGGTGGGCTCAAGGTCGACCTCTCGCTGGCGTTCGAAAAGACGGATGCCGAATGGAAGTTATCTGAGTTTGGCGAGGGCGCTGCCCCCAAGGATTCAGCCGGTGCCCAGCTCTCGGGAGTGACTTATACCTTCCACCCCTCGAGCAGCGGCGTGCGCAGCGCCTATGCCGACGCCAAGGTGACGATCAAGCATGACGGCCTCACGCGGAATATTGCTCCGCTCTATTCCTTCGCCAACAGTGCGACCTTGACCACGCGCGGCCCGACGTGGGAATCCTTACGCAACTACCACCGTCTTTACAAAGAACTGAACTGGCTCAATCCGCTGGCGCCTGAACTCAACGCCCGCGCGCATTTCCCCAACGCGGCCGCCCTCTCGGCCTCGGCCTACGGAGATCGCAGCCATTACGGGCGTTTCTATAATCGTACCGATGCGACCGGCGACTTCCTCAACGCCGCCACCACCATCAACGGTCTTTACCCACCCAAGCCGACCAAGGTAGCCGTCGCCCCTTACATCTGCCGACAGATGCTCGTCTGGGGCCTCCAGGAAGGCGGCGGCCTCCTCCGACTGACAGTCTCACCCGTGATTGTGCTGCATAATCCTTACAACGTCGGCCTGCGGCTCGCCCGCGACAGCTCTTCCTCGGAGAATTCCGCGCTGCGCCTTTCCTTCCGGAACTGGGAGACGCTCCAACTGACGTTCCAGAAAAATACCGAAACCTGGACCCGGAGCATTGGCGAACTTGCCGCCGGTGCCGACACCTCAGTCAACTCGGTTGAAAGTTTCCGGGCTTACGTCGGGGTCGACACCGTGCTGCAACCCGGCGAACTGAGGGTCTTTTCCTACGCCGCGGAAGGCCCGCCGCCGACCTTCCCGAGCACGCGTCGATTCATGCGTGACCCGGTCACGACGAGTGTGCCGGTCGTCCCCCTGACTGCCGAAAAGGGACTGGATACGCGGGGCGGTTTCTGGATGAACTGCATCGACGCGACTGGCAACCCGCTGACCGTGATCAATGGAATCGGCGGAGAGGCCATCACCGTGAGCCTCCAGAACAAGGGCACGTTCGAGGCACGCGTGCTGCTGAGCTCCTGGCCGGGAGACCGCCTCACGAGCCAGAACAACACCACTCTCAGCTCAGCCTACAACACCGGAAGCGAACTGAATACCCTCATGGCCACGGATCTCAGCCGCAGCGGCGGGGCGATGTCCCTGACCGTAGGCGGCACGGTACTTAGCGTGCCTGACGCCTCCTCGGAGCCCAAGATCCTCGGCATCCATGATTACGGACTCCGCTGGCCTAAGGACACCCTGCCCTTCCCGGTCTTTTCGCACTCGAACCCGATGGCGGCCGTCACCCGAGGCGACGCGAACGGCATGGCCAGCTCGTCCACGCCCAACGGCTACGCCTTCACTTCGCCGAGCTACAAGATGATGCTGCGAACAGCCAACAACTGGAACGAAGTCATCGAGACTCCGACCGTCGGGGGCTCGCAGGCCTACGGCGGCCTCAGCGTGACTTCGGGTCTGGGCGGCATGACCTCCGCCGTCTACACCAGCGTGCCATTCGCGGCGCCGCTCTCCCTCGCCCAGTACACGCACGCAAATTTTGGAATTCGAGACCAGGAGCCTCTTTTTCAGATTGGCAACAGCTTTGCCCCACTGAACACCTATAACAGCATGACCTACACCACAGATTCACTCTGCGGTGTCTCCAATCATGACCACACTTGGATGGCCAATTCGGCAATCTACGATCATTTCTTCCTTTCGGGCGCCGCACCGGTAATCACCCGCGCCAAGGTCATCACCGAGGCCAAGCCCCTGAGCACCGTGCTCGACGACTTCGCCGCCGGCACGGGGCGCCTAGCCAACCCGCGCACGAAACTATTCGCCAACCGTGACCCGGTCACCGTCCGGGCCATGCTCGGCGACCATCGGCGCATCGCCGGCACGATTCTCACCGACGGCACCTTCAACGTGAATAGCACTTCGGTGGACGCCTGGGCCGCCCTGCTCGCGGGCGCTAAGCGCAACGCCATGGGTTCAGCCACCGAGCTACTACCCGGTACCGATAAGAACGCCCGCTTCCCCGTGCCGCCCGCGCGGACGCCGCAGATTATAACTATAAAACCGCCTTCAATGACAAGAAGGCGTGGACTGGGTTGGCGACCCTGGACGACGCGCAGATCAAACTCTTGGCCAAATCCATCGTCGAGGAGACCCGCATGCGACTGCACTACAACCACCGTTATCAATACGGCATCAAGAGCGGACTCGACGTGCATTACGTGATTAAGGATCGCGGCGTCGAGGTACCCCTGCCTTACGTCGGACTGGCCCAGTTCGTGAATCGGTTCAATTGTGGGGCCTGGCCCAGCCAGGTATCCTACCAAGGCTGCCTGCAAAACGCCATCCTGCGGGCCGATGTCGATGGTGCCAATCTCTCTAACCGTAGTTCGCCACTGACCGCGGCGCCCGCCTACGATGCGACGAAACTCACTGTAAGCGCCGCCAATTCTGGCCCCGGCCTGATCCCTTACACCTATCAACCAGCCAACGTCGTCGCGACCGACCCCCGGACGAGCTCCAGCAAGGGCCATTCGCTCCGGGCGGCACCGACCTCGCTGATGCAGTCCGATATCTTGGAAGCCGTCGGCTCCTCGCTCAGTACCCGTTCGGACACGTTCGTCATCCGCTGCTACGGCGACGTGACGGATCCGCTCGACGCTTCCCGCACCCTGGCCGGCTGCTGGATCGAAGCCGTCGTGCAGCGTATCCCGGAATTCTGCGACCCCAGCCAGCCGCCGGAGACTGAGGTAGCTAAATCCACCGACGGACAGCTCCACAACCCTTTGCTCAATCAGATCAACCGAACCCTTGGCCGGCGTTTCGTGATTCTCTCCACCCGCACGCTCAAGCAAAAGGACCTATGATCGTCCGCACCGCCCTCCTGCTGCCGCTTCTCGCGGCGTCTCTTTTCGCCCAGTCTACCGACAAGCCCGGGGTCAGCATCCGCTTCCGGGCCCTCGCTTTCGACGACGCAATCCCGGGTGCCAGCTACCTTGAGGGCGACACGTTGCGTCGGCTCAATATCCCGAACAACGCGTTCACCGCGGAGATTAACTATAAAGGTCCGCACACGCTTCGCTTCATCACCATCGATGAGGAAACCTTGAACCCTAGGCCGCTCTCGCCCGACATGACGGCGGCCATCCAACGTCTCCGCCGCTCCCAGGCAGTCACCTTGCAGGC
>CAIVYX010000132.1 GCA_903910245.1 uncultured Opitutia bacterium
TCGTCGCGATGACCCACGCCGCTCCGGCTTTGGTCGCCAAGCTGGCTTCCGACGGACGCATCCACGGCATCATCTCCCTCGGCGGTGGTGGCGGTACGGCCATCGGTACGGCCGCCATGCGCGCCCTGCCCCTCGGCTTCCCGAAGCTGATGGTCTCGACCTTAGCCGCAGGCAATGTCGCTCCTTATCTCGGGACGAAGGACATCACGATGATGCCGAGCATCGCCGACGTCGCCGGACTAAACCGTCTTTCCCGCGTGATCTTCACCCGCGCCGCCGGCGCAATCTGTGGCATGGTCGGCGTCACCCCCGAAGTCGGCGCCGCCAAGCCCCTCATCGTCGCCAGCCAGTTCGGCAACACGACTACCTGCGTCACGGAAGCCAAGAAAGTCCTCGAAGCCGCCGGCTACGAGGTCCTGGTCTTCGCCGCTACCGGCACGGGTGGTCGCATTATGGAATCCGTCATCGAGAGTGGGATCGTCTCGGGCGTGCTCGACGTCACCACGACCGAATGGGCCGACGAACTCGTGGGCGGCAATCTTAACGCCGGTCCGGAGCGCATGGACGCCGCCGCCAAGGCAAATATCCCTGTGGTCGTCGCGCCGGGCTGCCTCGACATGGTGAACTTCGGCGAAATGGCTTCGATTCCCGAGAAGTTCAAAGGGCGTAACTTCTACATCCATAATCCGCAGATCACGCTGATGCGCACGACCGCCAATGAATGCCGTCAACTGGGCGCCATCGTGGCCAAGAAGGCTAACGTCTATACGGCTGGCACGGCCATCATGATCCCGCGCAAGGCGATCTCGGTCATCAGCGCCGCCGGCCAGCCTTTCCATGACGCGGCTGCCGATGAGGCCCTCTTTACGGCGCTCAAGTCTAATGCCACGGTTCCGGTACAGGAATTCGACCTCGCCATCAACGATAAGGAGTTCGCCCAAGCTTGCGCCTATAAGCTCATCGAGCTGATCGGCTGCCGTTCGTGAACGAAGCTCGCACGCAACGGCTAGCCTATGCGGCGATGCTGTTCAATATTATCGCCTGGGGCATGTCGTGGGTGAGCGTCCGCACGGTGCTGACGGAACTCGACGCGGGACAGGTCGGCGCGATGCGCTACCTCATCGCCTCCGCCGTGATGGTCCCCGTCTGGCTTTACCGCGGTCGCCCGCTGCCAGATAAGTCAGACCTAGGACTAGTCACCTTGCTGGGGTTGTTCGGCTTCTGCCTCTACAACCTAGGGATCAACTTCGGCGAAAAGACTGTTGATGCGGGTACGGGGTCGCTGCTCATCTCATTCCAACCGATCTTGGTGATCGTGATTGGTGTGCTCCTCCGTCGCGAAACGGTCAGCCTGGTGTCCTGGATTGGCATCCTCATCTCGATGGTGGGTGTGATCATGACCGCCATCGGTGGCTCCGTCGGGTTCACCCTCAATTTCGGCACAATCCTCATCCTCGGCGCGGCGTTGTCCTCCGCGATCCAGACCTTGATCAATAAAACACTCACCAAACGCTACCATGCGTTGGACGTGACGACCTGGGCCATCTGGATCGGCACACTCGGCCTGCTGCCGTTCTCTCACGACCTTCTCGGGGCGTGGGGCCACCTCTCGACCAACGGCCTACTTCACCTCGTCTTCCTCGGCGTCGTCCCCGCTGCGCTCTGCTACACGCTTTTCGCCTGGGTGCTGACTCGAGTGCCTATCGCGACGGCGATGAGCGCAGTCTACGCCATCCCGGTGTTCTCCCTAGTCTTTGGCTGGTCGATGCTCGGTGAACAGCCGACGACCCTAACGCTTATCGGCGGAGCAGTGACGATCGTCGGCGTGGCCTGGGTGCA
>CAIVYX010000133.1 GCA_903910245.1 uncultured Opitutia bacterium
CAACGATGAGCTATCGTCTATATATACCCGGCCCCCTGACCGTCTCCGATTCGATCGTCCAAGCCATGGGCAAACCCATGGTCGGGCACCGCTCGGGCGACTTCGTCAAACTGTACAACGACATGCAGCCCCGATTGCAGGCCATGTTCTATACCCAGGATCCGGTCTATCTCGCCACCAGCTCCGCCTGGGGTGTGATGGAAGGCGCCCTGCGTAACGTCTGCCGCAAGGGCGTGCTCAATTGCATGAACGGGGCGTTCTCCGATAAGTGGAACGACGTTGCCAAGCGCTGCGGTAAGTACGCCGAAGCCCTCCAGTTCGACTGGGGTAAGCCCATCGACCCGGAAGCCGTTCGCAAGGCCCTTGCCACCGGCAAGTTCGACTGCATCACCTTCATCCACTCCGAGACCTCGACCGGCACCCTCTCGCCGATCACCGATATCATGGCGGTGGTCCGGGAGTTCCCTGAAGTAATCTCGATTGCCGACACGGTCAGCTCGTTCTCGACTATCCCAATCAAGAAGGACGAGCTCGGCATCGACATCTTCCTGACTGGCTCGCAGAAGGCTCTGGCCCTGCCCCCGGGCCTCGCAATCTTCGCCGTCAGCGAACGCGCTCGCGAACGCGCCAAGCAGTCCCCCGATCGCGGCTACTACTTCGACCTCATCGAGTTCCACGATAACCACGTCAAGGGCATGACCCCTTCGACCCCCTGTATCTCCCTCTTCTACGGCCTCCAGCAGCGCCTCCTCGAAGTCGAAGCCGAAGGCCTTGAAAATCGCTACGCCCGCCACCTCCGTCTCAATGAACGCATGCGTGCCTGGGGCTTAGCTAAGGGCTACTCGCTTTTACCAGAAATCCAGTTCGGCACCCGCGGTCTCAACTGCTTCAAGAACGACCGTAACGCTGACCTCGAGCGCCTGAACAAGACCCTCAAGTCCCGCCACAAGCTCGTCATCGATGGCGGCTACGGCAAGCTGAAGGGTAAGACTTTCCGTATCTCCAACATGGGAGACGAGACCGACGCCACGATTGCCACGCTGATTGCCGCGCTTGACGACTCCTTCGCCGAGCAGGGAATGTAACCGAGTTTGACCACCGGTTATCATCCCACGTATGCGCAAGAAATCATCCAAGTCGTCCGACGAAGTTTCCGCCCCCGCCGGTTCCAAGATCCTGGTCATCGCCGAGAAGCCCTCGGTAGCGACGGATCTGGCTAAGGTCCTCAAGGTACCCAAGGCCACCAGCGATTACTTCGAGAACGAGAAGTGGGTGATCAGTTCTTCCATCGGCCACGTGGTGCGCCTCGTGGATCCGGATGACATCGATCCGAAATTCAAGCGCTGGACCCTCAAGGATCTCCCGATTGATCCGGTCAAGTTCGACGGCACCGCCAGCCCCGACATCCTCAAGGCCGTCATCAGCGAACGTAACAACGGTGACCGCTACAAGCTGCTGAAGAAACTCCTCAACCGTCCCGACGTCGGCACGGTCGTCAACGCCTGCGACGCCGGCCGCGAAGGCGAACTCATCTTCCACTACGTCTACCAGCTCGCAAAGTGTAAGTTGCCCTGTCAGCGCCTCTGGCTGGCCAGCATGACGAACACGGCCATCGCCGAAGCCTTCGACCACCTTCTCCCCGCGGAAGCCAAGCAGGGCCTGCTCGACGCCGCTATCTGCCGCTCCCAGGCCGACTGGCTGGTCGGCATGACCGCGAGTCGTTTCTCCACCATCGTCATCGGTGGAGCGAAGCGCGAAGGCTTCTCGGTCGGACGCGTCCAGACCCCTACGCTCATGCTCATCGTGAAGCGCGAGCTGGAGATCCGTAGTTTCGTCCCCAAGACCTTCTGGAAGATCGAGGGCGACTTCGGCCTCTCCAACGGTGGTTACCGCGGCGCCGCCCAGGTGCCGGGCGTCACGGACCGCAAGGAAGCCGAACGTTTCTACGACGAAGCGCAGGCCCGCAAAGTGGCCGAAGCTTCGATCAAGATCGGCACCGGTATCGTCACCGACGAGCGCAAGCCGAAGAAGGAAAGTGCCCCGCGCCTCTTCGATCTCACGACCCTCCAGCGGGAAGGTAATCGACGCTTCGGGTTCTCGGCCAAGACCACCCTGGGCGTCGCCCAAGCCCTGTACGAAAAGCACAAGGCTCTCACTTATCCGCGTACCGATTCCCAGTACCTGCCCGAGGATTATCTTCCGAACGCCAAGGCGGCCCTCCAGTCCCTCGAAGGCGCCCACCCCGCCGGCGTCTTTGCAAAGGAAGCGCTCCGCAGCGGCTGGGTTGATTCCGCCGGTCGTCGTGTCTTCGACAACAAGAAGGTCAGTGACCACTTTGCCATTATCCCGACCGGCACCGTCCCGCACGGCCTGACTGACGTCGAGCAGAAGATTTACGACCTCGTCGTGCGTCGCTTCGTCGCCGTCTTCTTCCCGATGGCCGAATTCGAGGAGACCGTCCGCACGACCCTCGTCGGTGAACATAATTTCCGCACGACCGGTAAGGTCCTCGTCGTCGCCGGTTGGCGCGCCGTCTGGGGCCAAGAAGCGGAAGCCGAAGAAGACAAGGACAAGGAAGGCTCCGCCAGTTTGCCCGCCCTCGCCCCCGCCGACGGCTCTCCCGCCAAGGCCAAGGTCAATGGCGTCGACGTCAAGGAAGACGCCACAAAGCCCCCCGCCCGCTACAACGAAGCTTCGCTCCTCGGCGCGATGGAAAACGCCGGGAAGCTGGTCGACGACGAAGCCTTGGCCGAAGCAATGAAGGAACGTGGTCTCGGCACGCCCGCCACCCGCGCCGCGACGATTGAAGAACTTCTTGCGAAGACCTATATCGAGCGCCAGGGCAAAGAGCTCGTCCCCCTCGCCAAGGCCTTCCAGCTCCACCAGTTCCTGCACGCCAAGGAAATGGGCGTTTTCACGGAGCCCCAGATGACTGGCGAATGGGAATATAAGCTTAAGCAGATCGAGCACGGCAAGATGGGCCCGCGCGAGTTCATGAAGGAGATCAAGGCGCTCCTTGAGATCATCGTGAAGAAAGGCGCCGTGAAACCGCCTTCGCTCGAACTGGCCCCGCAGGTTCTCTCTCCGACCGACGGCAAGCCGCTGCAGACCGACGGTGAAAAATACTTCTCCCAGGACACGGTCGGCACGACCGATCGCCCGAAGCTGACGATCTACGTCGGTATGAACGGACACACAATCACCCCGATCGAAGTCGCTGAATTAATCGAGAAGCGTCGCATCGGACCGTTCTCCGACTTCCGCTCGATGAAGTCGGGCAAGAACTTCACGGGCTACATCGACCTCGTCGACCCGGACACGATCAAACCTCGCGGCACCGAAGAGAAGACCGAGACGGCCCCCGCTCCTGCCGCGGAAGGCGAAGCAGCCGCCCCGGTCAAAGCCCCGCGCAAGACCAAGCCTAAGGCCCCGAGCGGCAAGCTCAAAGCCGTGCTCTATTTCCCTCCTCGCGAAGGTGCCGACGGCAACCCGGACGCTTTCGACGTCGAATGGCCCGTCCTCGGTCCCTGCCCCGTCAGCGGCCTAGACGTCCAGCACACGCCGACCGCAGGCTACCGCGTCTGTCCGCACAAGGCCCAGGAAGCCGGCGCGAAGAAGACCTTCAGCCTCAACTCCGAGATGCTCAAGTCGCCGATCTCCGCCGACGACGTCCGTAGACTCCTCAATGAAGGTAAGACGGGGATCAAGAAGTTCGTCTCCAATCGTACCAAGCGCACCTTCGAAGCCTTCCTTATCGCCGACAAGCAGAAGGGCTGGTGGTTCGAATTCCCTCCGCGTAAGCCTCGTGCCCCCAAGGGTGCGCCTGCGGAGAAGAAGTCAGACGAGCCGTTCTAATCAGCGCTCCCAGACCTGTCGGGGTATCCGCTGAAGGATACCGAGTCGCAGCTCGGTCTCCATGGTGCGTAGCTTGATCAGGTCTTCCGGAAAACCATCCTCCTTGGAGCGCATGCGCGTCTCCCAGTAGTTCCGGTACCAACGGTAGGCTTCGACCTTCCGGCCGGAACCCCAATCGAAGTCCGCGGAAATCCGGGCCGCATACCAAGGAGCGTCCGGTGCCTCCGCGGCCTGTCGGTAATAATCGGCCGCCAGTCGGAGGTCCTTGAGTTTTCCCTCCGCGAGGAAGCCTGCCGCCAGCAGCAGGGAAGTGCGATTACGGGCATACGCCATGCCCTCTTCCAGGACATCCAGTCCCCGGCGTCCATATTGGCGGAAAAGTCGCTCCTGGGTTTCGGCGGGCACCTTGGCATAGCCACCCCGACGACGAATCTCCCAGTGCGCCATATCCAGCCCGATGCGCAACCCGGTGTTTTCCCAAAAATATCGGGCGTGCGGATCAAGGGCACAAGCCGTCCGCATCAAAGCCTCGCAACCAGGACGATCACGTCGCTCCCAGAAAACGTAGCTACGGATCCATGCGATGTCAGCGACGACCGTGCGCAGTCCGCCCAAGACGCCGAGCAGCACGCCTTGACCTAGGGTGGGCTCAAGCTCCTTGCGCCCAATTTCGGGAATGCTCGGCCGGATGCGTCGCCAAGAGGATTCCGCCAAGGTCCCGGCGCCGAGAATAAGCACGCCGACCAAGAGCCAAGGGGCGAAACGGCGCATCAGATTTCCCTCCGGCGGAAGATCAGCGCTCCAAGGGTCAGGTAGGCAACCAGATAAGTCAGACCGGAGAGGCCGACGGAAATCAGCGCCCCCTCCTCGACCACGGAGGAACCTAGCACTAACGCGTCAGCGAGATTGAATTGCTGGAGATTAGGGATCAGTCGGGTGCTGATCCAAAGGAAGGCCGCATAAATAGGCGAATCCGTTGGACGAAGGAATGCGTCCTGCGCAATCCACTGGAGCTGACCTGCGACGACAGCCAGCGAGCCGACCACGACCGTGAAAAGGAAGGTGCGCGCCAAAGCGGAAATCGCGAGAACGATGGCGATGACCACGCCTAGCCGGAGCCATTGCAGTAACACTAACTGGCCTAGGCCGACGATGCTGAAGGTAGGGGGAATCTTGCCGGCCTGCTCGGCCACGAGGATTAACTCCTGCTCGCGTGCCCACAGGACAACGCCCTGAAGGCCGGCTAAGACCAAGACGAAGACACCCAATACCGCCCAGGCACCGAAGAACTTACCCAGCAGGAATTCCGGGCGACTCAGGGGCTTGGCCAGCAACGTAAGCGCGGTCTTGTTGTCGATTTCGCTAAAGAACAGCTGGGCGGTCATGACCACCGCAAGGACAGAGCCGAAAAAGAACATGCCTCCGAACCCAAAATCGGCGATAAACTTGAGTTCCCCGTGGCCAAAGTCGAAGACGCGAAGCGAGACGGAGGACAGGACCATTGCGGCGCCTAGGACGAGCAGGAAGGCGAAGAAACGCTGACGGACAGCTTCCAGGAAGGTGACCTGGGAGATCCAAAGCGTACGGCGAAGAGAATCTTTCATATCAGGCATCGTGACTTCCAGTTACGAGTTCACGGAAGAGGTCTTCCAGTGAGCGGCGGGGATGGGTGACGGAGGTGATTTTGGCCCCATGCGCCTCCAGCGCCGCTTCGGCGGCGGCCCGCGCGGCGGGCGTCATGGCCTCAATCGTCATCACATGGCGATCACGACGGGACAGGACATCCTCCACGGCGCCTTCGAGCACGAGTTTGCCGCGATCCATGATCGCGACGCGGTCGCAGACCTGCTCAACCTGTCCGAGGAGATGCGAGCAGAGAACGACGGTCTTCCCCTTGGCGCGCATCGCCTGGATCATCCTGCCGATTGAGGCGGAACCGACCGGGTCGACGCCGGCGGTGGGCTCGTCAAGGATGACGAGTTCGGGATCGTGCACCACGGCCTGCGCGAAGCCGATGCGTTGGAGCATCCCCTTCGAATAGGTGCCAATCGGTCGATCGGCGGCCTCGTTCATCGCGGCCAGTCCCAACGCGTCTTCGACGGCGGCTCCGAGGTCAGCGGCGGCGACGCCACTGAGCTGCGCGCAGTAGCGCACGAGTTCGCGGCCGGTAAGAAACTTATGAAAATAAGGCGCCTCAGGTAGGAAGCCGGTTCGACGACGCGCGGCGCTGGTGGCGGAAAGTTCGCCGAGGATACTGATCTCGCCGGCGGTCGCGGAGACGAGGCCCAGGATAACCTTGAGCGTGGTGCTCTTGCCGCAGCCGTTGGGGCCGAGCAGACCGAAGACCTGACCACGTGGGATCTCAAGCGAGAGGTCGTCGATGGCTCGCAACTTGAGCCCACGGAGACCAATGCGGAAATCCTTGGTGAGATGGCGGACGGAGATGGCGGAACTCATCGGCGGAGGGCGAACTCGCGACACGTGCGCAAGCCGGTGAAGGTTTTGATCTCCTCGCCGCGAATATGCCCGTCGAGAGATTTGGCAATCTGGTCAGTAAAAGCCTCCACCTCACCCTCGTCGCCCTCAGCGTGCAGATACACCCTGCCGTCGGTCAAGTTCTGGACGTAACCCGTGATATCGTAACCACGGGCCAAACCGAGGACTTGGGCACGAAAACCGACCCCTTGGACGTGGCCAGTGTACCAGACATCACGATGGGAGACATGGGTTGACATAACCAAAACTTATTGAAATATTTGACAGTCAATCACTCACAGCAATCGCAATCTAACCATGAACCTCCCTCTTGCCGTATTCGATGGCCCAGTCATCTGGGTTGTTCTCTTCGTGGTCCTGCTCCTTTTCGGAGGTTCCAAGCTCCCGGAACTCGCCCGCGGCCTGGGTAAGGCCAAGCGCGAATTCAAGAAGGCTTCCGATGAAGTGGAAGACGAAGTGCGTAGCGCCGTCGAAGAAGACGAACGCAAGAAGCTCCGCCTAAAGCAGATCGAGGAGGAAGAACGCGCCGCGGTCCGCGCCAAGATCGACGCCGAAGAACGCGCCAAGCGAGCCCAAGACGGCAAGCAGAACTAACACCTCCGGGGCCTGCCAAGGCCCCTTTTTATTTCTCGATGTTCACCGGGCTAGTCCAGGGAGCCGCTAAGGTCCTTACCATCGCTCCGCGCGACAAGGACGGAGCCCGTCTGACCTTTGCCCACCCCCTGCTCGCCTCCGCCAAGGCGGGCGACAGCATCGCTACCAATGGATGCTGTCTGACGGTCGTCGACCCACAGGGCGACCAAGCCAGCTTCGACCTCCTCGCCGAGACGCTTCGCCTGACCAATCTCGGTGACCTCCGCCCAGGCTCGGTCGTCAATATTGAACCCAGCCTCCTGCCGACTGACCGGCTGGGCGGGCATTTCGTGACGGGACATATTGACGGCTGCGGCGAGATTCTCTTTTTCGGGCAGGTTGGCGCCGACTGGCGTCTTGATATCCAGGCTTCCGACGCCTTCCTGCGCCACGTCGTGCGCAAGGGCTGTGTTGCCGTCGATGGCATGTCACTGACGGTGGCCGACTTGATTCCCAGCGGCTTCCGCATTTGGGTCATCCCGCACACGCTGGAAGTGACCAACCTCTCAGGCCGGAAGGCCGGAGACCGGGTCAACCTCGAGTCAGACCTGTTGGCTAAGTACGCCGAGAAGCTCCTAGGCAAGGCCTAGGCCCTTACGCGGGATCAGTTGAAGTCTCGTCCAAGCGGGCCTTTAATCGGGCGGAGATGACTTCGTCAGCTTCGCCTTCCGTAGGCATCGGCTCGCGCTCCAAGGTGACTACCACTTTCGAGAATGGAATCGGCATCGCGAACCGATCCCAACTGCGCATACGCCAGCAAGCATCGTAGCGGATACCCATGACGACGAAGGGGCTGCGCGTCAGGCGAGCGAGCGACACCGCCCCCGTCTTGAACTCAAGGGCGGGACCCTTCGGTCCGTCCGGAGTGATGCCGGTATGATTACCCGCGCGCATGGAGCGAGTGAGGGTGATCAAAGCGGCGGCGCCGCGACGATTGGAAGACCCCCGGACCGCGGCGATACCCATGAACCTGAAGAAAGCGACCAGCCAAGCGCCGTCCTTACTTGTACTGATGAGCGCCGTCACCGGTCGGGAGAAGTATCGGTTCGCGACCCACGACGAGACGAAAAGCTTATCGTGCCAGAGTAACAAGACCACGGGGCCTTCGGAATCGTCGATGCGCTCGACGTTACACCTGAAACGCAAAGTGGCCAGCCACAGGCGAAAGAACAGCGCCATCGGCACGACCCAAACCCAATGATACCATGGTACCACCGCCGGGGCATCGGAATGTTCTTTGGAGGCGTCGGACACTCCCCCTCTATCTCACCTCCCCACGGTTAGTTCAAACAATTACGCAGACAGACCCAAAGCACGACGGATATCCTGCCTGCGAAATAAGTGCACCAGCGGCGTTGCGAACACCGCCGGCTCGGCCTTGGCCCAAGACCAGACCTCGGCGGGAGTTCGCCAAAGCAGGGAGTCCACCTCGAATTCGGCGAGCTTCGTCGGATGGTCGCCGCGCAACAAATAGGAACGGACGAACTCATTCCCGAGGTCCGCGTGCCAGGGGGCGTAGTCGATCTCGAGCAAGGCCGCGGGCGGAACGGCGACACCTAGTTCCTCGTGCAGTTCCCGAACGGCCGCTCGCAGGTAATCCTCGCCGGAGTCTACATGGCCGGCGCACGAAGAACTGAGCAGGCCCGGGCAATTATCCTTGGCATAGGAACGACGCTGGAGGCAGAGCTGCCCGTCATCCCGGAGCCAAAAGATATGAATCGCTCGGTGGAGCAAGCCCCGCCGATGGATCTCGCGACGGAACTCCTGACCAACGACATCATCACGTGCATCGACGACATCGAACACTTCATCCGGCGACTGGCCCACTTCGGAATGGCTCATCGTCCGAGGTCCATGATGACATTCCAACGCTTGTTCAGCTCCCGGTCATGCTTCTTCCAATCCGGATCCCAGGCGGCCAATTGATTCCAGAAGCGATCGGAATGATCCATGTGACGGCGATGGGAAAGCTCATGCAGGATGACGTGGTCGTGTAACATCGGCGGGAGCAGCACCAGCCGCCAATTCAGCGACAGAGCGCCCGTCGTCGAGCACGACCCCCAACGAGTGGTCTGATCACGCACACTGACCTGCTCGACCGTCACGCCCACCTTACTGCTCAACCGGTCGACGGCCAAACCGAGACCAGTTTCAGCCAAGCGCCGGATAACCCGGACGGCGCCTTGCTCTGGGTCGGCCGATGGCATCACAAGATTCACCTTATCTTCGGTCTTCGAGATGCGGATACTCCCACGAGTACCCGGCTCGGTCTCGATTGCCAACAAGCGGTCATCCAGGGTAACCCACGGGAACTTCCGCAGATGCGAAGTGAGCGAAGGCTGGACGGTACGGGCCTTGGCGAGCACGCGTTCCAACCAAGGAAGATTGTCGCGGAGAAAAGCCAGCGCGGAGGCATGCGAGGCGTGCGGTGGATAAGTAAGGATGACTTTCGGCCCAGGCTTGACCGACAGCCTGACACGAGTGGTACGAGCGGAGACGCACGGCCAGACCAGCAGGGGGCGTCCGCCGACATGCACGGTGATGGGCTGGTCGTCCTGCTCCATGCTCAACCTTGAGGGGCGCGAAGTTCGGCCTCGGCGACGACCTTGGCCGTCTGCCGCCGCAAAGCCGAGTCCGGATCGATGCCGGCATCCCGGCAGGCGGCGATCAGCTCGAAGAGTTTCCGGCCGGCAGCTTCCTCGGTCAGTCCTTGGGCCTGGGCGTCGACCTGGGCGACAGCGACGGTCGCTCCGGCATCGAGCTGCTTCTTGCGGACCTGCTTCCACACTTCACGGGCGGTCAGGATGGCGTTGAGCGAAGGTGGCAGATCCTTGAAGACCGTGGGCTTCTGGGCGCCCTTCTCCTTCAGTTTAATCTGCTCCCACTGCGTCACGACCGCGTCAGAAGTTCCGAGCTTGGCGCCGTCACCGAAGACATGCGGATGCCGACGGATCATCTTTTCGTTCACCTCGCGGGCGACGTCGTCGAAAGTGAACTTGCCGGCTTCGGAGGCCATCTGCGTGTGCATCGCAATATGGAAGAGCAAATCACCCAACTCTTCCCGGAGATTGGCGTCGTCGTTGCGATCGATCGCCTGGACGAGCTCAGCGACTTCTTCGACCAGGCAATCGCAGATGGTGCGATGCGTTTGCTCGCGGTCCCAAGGGCAACCGTCGGGTGCACGAAGTCGGGCGGTGGTCGTAAGCAGATGGTCGATGCCGGGCATGACCTGATGCAGAAGGCAGTAAGGAAGGGAGTCAAAACGATTGCCAGAAGCCCCGGGAGCGCTTGCTTTAGGGCCAGTGGACAAGCTAACCGAAATCATGGACGCCAAGCGGCGGGAAATCGCCCCGTTTGCCCGGCCGGTCACGGATACCGAGCTCGCGGCCTTCGCCGGCAAGCAGTCGACGCCAGGTTTCCGCCAGTCCTTACTGGTCCCGGGGCGCCTCAGCGTCATCGCGGAAGTCAAACGGGCCTCACCAAGCGTCGGTCAGATTCGCGCAGCCGTGGACGCCGTTACCCAAGCCTGCGCTTACGCCGCCGCCGGCGCCGACTGCCTCTCCGTTCTCACCGAAACGAAGTACTTCCAAGGGGAACTTAAGGACCTCGTCCAAGTCGTCCAAGATCAGCGTTCCTGGGCCCGCCCCCTCCCCTGTATCCGCAAGGACTTCATGGTGCACCCTTACCAAGTACTAGAAGCGGCCCAAGCCGGGGCCCGCTGCATCCTGATCATCGTCCGCGGCCTGACTGACGAAGAGATCGTCCCGATCCACCGTTCGGCCAAGCTCGCTGGCCTGGACACGCTCTTCGAAGTCCACGACGAAGCCGAACTCGAGCGCGCCCTCCGCCACGACCCCGACATGGTCGGCGTGAATAACCGCAACCTTTCCACTTTCCAGATCGACCTGTCTTTCGCCGAACGCGTCATTCCGCACATGCCGAAGTCCGTCCTGAAGGTTGCCGAGAGCGGCATCAAGACGGTCGAAGACGCCGCCCGCATGCGAGCCGCTGGCGCGCAGGCCCTCCTCGTCGGCGAGTCCCTCATGCGTGAGCCGAATCCGGCCGCGCTCATGAAGGCGTTGCAAACCGCATGAACGAGGGCCCGCTTTCGCCAAACGAGACCCGGGACCTGCTGGCCCGCCTCTCCCATATGCCCAAGAAATGGCTCGGGCAGAATTTCCTGATCGACGGAAATATCGTCCGCAAGTCGCTCGAGCTCGGCGAGGTCAAGGCCGGCGACACGGTCGTCGAAGTCGGCCCCGGACTCGGGACACTGACCCGCACGCTGCTCTGCGCCGGCACCGACCTCTACGCAATCGAGGCTGACCGCACGATGCACTTCCACCTGACAGAATCACTACTGCCTCACTTCCCGAAGACCTTCCACCTGAAGGAAGGTGACGCTGTCGACTTTCCACGCGCCGGACTCGACGCCCCGACCGACGGCTCATTCAAAGTCATCGCCAATCTTCCTTACGCGATTTCCACGCCGTGGATGGATGCGATCTGCGCCGGACCCCACCCCTCGATGATGGTGCTGATGCTCCAGCGTGAGGCTGCCGAACGTCTCACGGCTGATGTCGGCACGGGACATTGGTCCGCAGTCACTGCACAGGTCCACCTGGTGTTCGAGAAGGTCAAAGTGCACCCAGTACCCGCCCAGTCGTTCAACCCGCCGCCCAAGGTCGATTCGTGCCTGCTGGTGCTCCGTCGTCGACCCGACGCCAAGCGCCTCAGCCCCCGTGCCCGTGAAGTCGCCCGCATGCTTTTCACCCAGCGACGCAAGCAGGTCGGCTCCGCCGCCAAGAAACTTTTTCCGGGCGCCGCGGATGTCACCGCCTGGTTGGCGGACCTGCCCCGCTACGGATTGACCAGTTTGGCACGCCCAGAGGCGATTCCAGCTGAAGCCTGGTTGACTCTCTAACGCATGGGGTTGCTTTCCGCCCCTTCTCTGCTCCTTATCCCGCCATGTCCGTAAAAGTAGGCCTCGTCTCCCTTGGCTGCGCCAAGAACCTCATCGATTCCGAGATCATGATTGGTCACCTCGCTCAGGCCGGTATGTCCATGACCGCCGATGCCTCGGAAGCCGACGTGGTGATCGTCAACACCTGCTCCTTCATCGACGCCTCGAAGCACGAGGCTCTGGAAGCCATCTATGAGATGAGCGACGGCAAGGCCACCGCCCGCAAGAAAGGCCAGAAGCTCATCGTCGCCGGGTGCATGTCCCAGCGCTACCAAGGGGCCCTGCCCGTCGTCGAAGGCGCCAAGGGCCGCGTCGAACTACCGAAGGTCGACGCGTTTATCGGCCTCGACCAGGTCACGAACATCGTCCCGGTCATTCATAAGGTCATGGGCGGCGAAGCCGGCATGACCGAGTTTCTCTCCAAGACGACGACCTTCATCCCGGATTTCGACACCCCTCGCTTCCGCCTGACGCCACGCCATTCGGCCTACATCAAGATCGCCGAAGGCTGCAATCACCCCTGCACGTTCTGCATCATCCCGCGCATCCGCGGACGCCATCGCAGCCGCACGGTCGAATCCGTGGTCAAGGAAGCCCGTCAACTCGTCGCCGAAGGCGTGAAGGAGTTGAACCTGATCTCTCAGGACACGACTTACTTCGGCATGGACCGCTGGACCGATGGCCGCCCGAACCCGCGCAGCAAGGTCGATTCCTCCAAGGGCGAATCGCTCGCCTCCCTCCTCCGCGAGCTTGACCAAATCGAGGGTGATTTCTGGATTCGCCTATTGTACACGCACCCGGCCCACTGGAGCGACGAGCTCATTGAGACCATCGGTCAGTCCAAGCATGTCGTCCGCTACGTAGATATCCCCCTCCAGCACGTCTCCGACAAGATGCTCGGCGCGATGCAGCGCGAGACCAATGGTGCCTACATTCGCGATTTGATTGCACGCATGCGCGCGGGCATTCCAGAACTCGTCATCCGCACGACTTTCATCGTCGGCTTCCCCGGTGAGACCGAAGAAGACTTCACCGAACTCCTCGCCTTCCTCGAACAGACCAAGTTCGATCGTGTGGGCGTATTCAAGTACTCGAAAGAAGAAGGCACCAAGGGTGCCAAGATGGAAGGCCACCTCTCCGACGAGGTGAAAGCCGATCGCTACGCCCGCGCCATGCTCCTGCTCCAGCGTCTTTCCAAGCAACGCGGTGAAGCCTTCGTGGGGCGCAAGCTCCGCGTCCTCGTCGAAAGCCCAGGCGTCGCCCGCAGCGTCGGCGATGCCATGGAAATTGACGGCATCGTCAAGGTGTCGAAGAAACTCCCGATCGGCGAGTTTGCTGAGGTGACCGTCACCGGCGCCGAGGAATACGACCTAATCGCAAAGTAATCAGCCTTCGACGTCGCGTTCCGGTGCCGCTTCCGCCGAAGCCGACGCAGCCGGCGAATCGCTGAGGCGGATAAGGGCGTCCAACGACGTGAAATGGCGCGTCCAGTCAGTCATGTCCGGGATATCACCGACGACGGTGGAGAACAATTCGCGCTTCTCCTGCTTGAGTTCTTCGATGCGCTCCTCGACCGTACCCGGGGCGATCATGCGGTAGATGAGTACCGGGTTCTTCTGGCCGATGCGGTGGACCCGATCGACGGCCTGGGCTTCGACGGCGGGATTCCACCAAGGATCCATCAGGAATACGTATTCGGCCGTATTAAGCGTTATGCCCGTACCACCGGCCTTCAGCGAGGCGAGGAACAAGGCCGGTCCCTTGGTCTCCTTGAACTGCTCGACCGGCGCTGAACGATCCTTGGTCTCGCCGGTCAGCTCGTAGATCGGCAACGACGGCAGATCACGGGCGAGTGCGGATTTCACACGCTCGATGAGCGACACGAACTGGGAGAAGACGACCGCCTTGGAACCGTTGGCTGCGATTTCAGAAAGCTTAGATACCAGTAAGGTGACCTTGCCTGAGTGGGCCGACGGGCAATGCGAATTCTCGGGCAGCAGACCGGGGTCGCAACAGACTTGGCGGAGACGCATGAGGAGCGTTAGCACCGAAGTCGCATCCTTCGATAGCAACGAGGCGAGTTCGCCCGATAGCCCGCTACCCTGCGTGAGATGCTGGTAGAGCGCCCGCTGTTCGTGGGTGAGCGGGCAAGGCAGTACGACCTCCATCTTCGGCGGGATGTCCGCGGCGACATGGCGCTTCAGACGACGCAGAATGAAAGGCGAAACCTGGCGACGAACCTTGCCGAGGGCAATCGAAGGATCGCGCAGCATCATGCGTTCGAAATTGGCGCGCTTACCGAGCAAGCCGGGCATCAAGAAACGGAAGATTGTCCATAGGTCGGTGGGTCGGTTCTCCAGCGGAGTACCGGTGATCGCGATGCGATGGTCGGCCTGCAACGAGACGCAGGTCTGCGTCGTCTTGGACTCGGGGTTCTTAATTGCCTGAGCTTCGTCGAGTACCGCGTAACCAAACCGGGTCTTGGCCAGCAGGTCAGCATGGCGACGCAGCTGGGTATAGCTAGAAATCCAAAGCTTGGCTGAAGGATTCGTGACGAAGTCGTCGTCGGCCGTGAGCACGGCCACCCCGGCGCACATCTCGGGATGGAAGCGTTTGATCTCGCCAAGCCAGACTGGGATGACGCTGGCGGGGCAGACAATGATGGACCGTTCACCAACAGGGCGTGAAGCAAGTAAGGCGAGGACCTGGACCGTCTTACCGAGGCCCATCTCATCGGCGAGTAACGGATGGGAGCCCAACTCGCAGAGACGACCCAACCAGGCAACGCCCTTGGCCTGATAAGGACGGAGGTGGGCGGGGAGACTATCGGGGGGCATCGGCTCTTGGAGGAGCTTATCTTTCCAGGCCTTGAGGTCGTCATTGAGCTTCAGGGCGCCGACGGCGGCGTGATCGAACAACGAAAGCAAAAGGTAGCGGGGCACTTCACCGTCCTTAGCCCGCCAATCTTCGGAGAAATCTGCGACCGCGGCGTTGTAGGCCACAACACCCTTGCCAGGCAGGATGACTGGGCGGCCACCGGCCTTGAGAAGTAGCTTCTGTTCATCAGCTAGGAGGCGATGCCCACCCGCCTTGAGGCGCCAGTTCAGCTTGAAGGATCGACCGTCGGCGGCGGATTCGGCTTCCGCGTCGACGGCGACCTGAAGCTGTTCGTTCCGGAAGATATTGAGGGCGTCCTCCCCGATGAGCTTAAATCGCTTGCGCCAGTCATTGAGTTCCTCGCGCACGAACCGTTCGATTCGGCCGATATTATCAATGGCCCAGGCGCCGGTAGCCTTGCTGTAGACGAAGCCAGCCCGGTGCGCGACGGTGTTGAAACGGAAAAGGGTCTGACGCTGCTCATCGGAAAGCTCATCTCCTGGGATGGCCCCAGGGCCGAAGCAATTCCAGGCATGACCAGCCCGCCCTGCCCAGGCGGCGGAAATCTTCAGGCCATCGGAAGAAAGATCGAAGGAGACCTGCAGCTTCAGCGAGGTGCGGGCGTTAGCATCCTTACGTTCGGGCTCCTTGGGGGCCTCGGGCGCAGCTGCGGCGGCGGAATCGTCGATGGCCGGGATTTCGTCGGCGATGAGCTCTTCAATCTCATAGATAGAAGCGACGGCGAAAGGCGCACCGTTCTCCTCTTCGGGCAAGGAGGTGCGCCATTCCAATTTGGCGCCATTGATTTCAATCACCGCCCGGACGGTCTGCGTCTCAGTGCGTGTGACGGCTTCGGCGTTCTCTGGCTTGAGTTCAATCTGTCTGACCAATCCTTCGGTATAAAGTCGGCGGCCTTCGACGAGGTCGACCTCCTTGAAAGCCGACTCCCACTCTTCCGGAAGAGACACAAACCACCGCTCCAGGGCTTCCGTGGAGTAGGAGCGATTGGCCGGACGTGGGGACGACATCGACGGACCCGAATTAAACCTGCCCCGATTTCCTCTTACAA
>CAIVYX010000134.1 GCA_903910245.1 uncultured Opitutia bacterium
AACTTGGCTTGTCCTCAGGCGTCTAACCTCTTCTGATAAACCCTCCCCCAGGGCTATGGACGACTCCCTTGACCTCGAATTCGCGGTAACCTACCGCCACCGCATCTTCTTCACCGAAGGCGCGTTCGCTGCGGGTAACCGGGTCCTTGCCGACCTCTTCGCCGGCGCCAAGGTCATTCCGATCGTCGATGCTGGCCTGGCTAACTCCCGTCCGGGCTTCGCCGCTGAGGTCGCCGCCTACGGCAAGGCCATGGGTGTGCACTTCACCCGCGCGCCCCTCGTCCTCACCGGCGGCGAGGCCGCCAAGAAGGACTCGGCCGTCGTCAAGGCCGCCCTGGCCGCGATCGAAGCCGACAAGATCTGCCGCCACTCCTACGTCCTCGCCATCGGCGGCGGCGCCTTCCTTGACGCTGTCGGCTTTGCAGCCGCTACCGCTCACCGTGGCGTGCGTCTTGTGCGCATGCCCACCACGACCCTCGGTCAGGGCGACGCCGGTGTCGGCGTGAAGAACGGCATCAACACCTTTGGTAAGAAGAATTTTACTGGCGCCTTCGCCGTGCCCGCCGCCGTGGTCAACGACCTCGCGCTACTCGCCTCGCTCGACGCCCGCGGTCTGCGCGATGGTCTCGTCGAGGCCGTGAAGGTCTCGCTCCTCAAGGACCCGGTCTTCTTCGCCAACCTCGAGAAGGAGTCCGCACTGCTCGCCGTGGGCGATATTCCTGCCATCGGACGCGCCGTCCGCCGTTCCGCCGAACTGCACGCGAAGCACATCGCCGGCAATGGTGATCCCTTCGAGCTCGGTAGCGCCCGTCCGCTCGACCTCGGTCATTGGGCCGCGCACAAGTTGGAATCGATGACGAACCACCGCCTGACGCACGGTGAGGCCGTGGCCGTCGGCCTGGCGCTCGATCTGATCTGCGCCCGCGAACTCGGCCTCTTCGGTCAGGCAGAGACGGAGCGCTCGCTCAACCTGCTCGTCGCTCTTGGCTTCAAAATCTACGCCCCGGAGATGCATCTCGAAGGCGGCGCACCGATGTTGGCTGGCCTCGAAGAATTCCGCGAGCACCTCGGTGGCCAGCTCACGCTCGTCCTGCCGACCGCCATTGGTAAGTCCACGCAAGTCCACGAGATGGCTTCTGCCGTCGTCCGTAAGGCCGCGGACGAACTGAAGGCACGGGATCAGCAGCTATGCGTCGCGCGGTCCTGAACGTCGTCGGCCTTTCCGCCCGGGACCTGAGTTCCGGAGTTATGCCGCGCCTCGCCGCGCGCGCCGCGAAGGGCAGCGTCGCGAAGGTCCGACCGGCGTTCCCCGCCGTCACCTGTACCGCGCAATCTGATTACCTCACGGGCAAGCAGCCAAGTACGCATGGCATCGTCGGCAACGGCTGGTACGACCGCACGCTCAGCGAGGTGCAGTTCTGGAAGCAGTCGAACCGCGTCGTACAGGCGCCGAAGGTCTGGGATGAACTCCACGCCAAGAACCCCAAGCTCAAGGTCGCGAACCTTTTCTGGTGGTACAACATGGGTACCGCAGCCGATATCTCCGTCACGCCGCGCCCGGTCTATAAGGCCGATGGTGGCAAGATTTTCGACATCGCGAGCTACCCGCAGCGCTACAAGGAACTGCTCAAGCGCGAGCTCGGTGATTTCCCGTTCCATTCTTTCTGGGGCCCGCGCGCCGGCCTGCCGTCCTCTCAATGGATCGCCGATTCGGCCCGCTGGATCGAAGAGCATGAGCAGCCCGACCTCAGCCTGGTCTACCTGCCGCACCTCGACTACGACCTCCAGCGCTTCGGTCCGGCCGATCCGCGCTGCGATACCGCGCGTCGCGACGTCGACAAGCTCGTTGGTGACCTCGCCGAATTCCTCGAAGCCCGCGGCGTCGAGGTCCTCATCGTCTCCGAATACGCCATCACCGCCGTCGACCGCGCCGTCCCGCTGAACAAGGTGCTCCG
>CAIVYX010000135.1 GCA_903910245.1 uncultured Opitutia bacterium
AGACCGGCTCCTCTCCGACCAGCGGAGCGACCGCTTCGTCGAGGACTTCGCCCGCCAATGGCTCCAGTTGCATCGCGTGGGCATGTTCCCGCCCGACAAGAAGCTCTACCCCAACTACGACTCCTGGCTGGAGACGAGCCTGCGCGGGGAGGTCGTCGAATACTTCCGCGAGCTGTACGCCAAGAACCTCTCGGTGGACGCCTTCATCGACGCCGACTGGACGATGGCCAACGGACGTCTCTGCGATTTCTACGGCCTGCCGGAACCGAAGACCGAAGGTTTCCTGCGCGTCGCGCTCAAGCCCGAAGACCATCGCGGCGGACTGCTCACCATGGGCGCCGTGCTGGGCCTGACCTCCGACGGAACCCGCCACCGCCCGATCCACCGCGGCGTCTGGCTGAGCGAAACCATCTTCGGCAAGACGCCCCCTCCCCCGCCCGCCAACGTGCCGGCGATCGAACCCCCGACGCCGCAAAGCACCAAGGCCTCCTTGCGCGACAAGCTGACCGCCCACTCCACGAACCCGAACTGCGCCGCCTGCCACGCGAAGATTGATCCGCTCGGCTTCGCCTGGGACAACTATGACGCCATCGGCCAGTGGCGCACGAAGGAGAAGGTGCCGGCCGGAGTCGGCGCCGACCCCGAGATCAAGCCCGCCGGCGAACTGCCTGACGGACGCGCCTTCCAGGATTCGGCCGCCTTCAAGCAGCTGCTCATCGCCGACCGCGACGTCGTCGCCCGCGCCTTCGTCGAACACCTCTGCACGTACGCCCTGCGCCGCGTGCTCACCTTCGACGACAAAGCGGACATCGACGCCATCGTCGCCGAGGCGAAGAAGCACGACTACCGCCTGCAAGACATCGTGAAAGCCGTCGCTGTCTCCGAACTCCTTCGGAAGCGATGAACCAAGAACGAACAACTAAGAACTTTATGGCCAACTACCTCTCCCAATCCTGGCTCATCAATCGCCGTCACGCCCTGCGCGCGATGGGTGCCCTCATCTCCCTGCCCATGCTGGAGTGCATGCTCCCGCTGCGCGCCTCCGAGAAGATGGCCGCCACGCCCAAGCGCAGCGCCTTCATCTACCTCGCGAACGGCGTCCACTCGCTCAACTACCAGATCACCGAGGCCGGCGCGGATTACCGTTTCTCCCGCTCGCTCAAACCGCTCGAGAAGTACCGCCGGTCCGTCACCCCGATCAGCGGTCTCTATCACCCCGGCAGCCTCAGCCATCACCATAACTGCATCAGCACCTGGCTGACCGGGGGCAAACTCGGACCCACCGACCGCAATACCATCTCCGTCGACCAGAAGATGGCCGAAGTCACGGGCCTGCACACCCGCATCAGCTCGATGGAGATCGCCCTCACGCAGGACTCCCTGGCTTGGACCGCGGACGGCGTGCGCCTGCCGGCCATGCGCCGCTGCAGCGAGATATTCGCCTCCCTCTTCGAAGAGCCCAAGGGCGGCAAGACCGCCCAGCGTCGTGAACTCCGCCGCAAGGGTAGCGTCCTCGACGCCAACCTCGAAGAAGTCCGACAGCTCGAGAAGAAGATGGGCGCCGAGGACAAGGGCCGCATGGACCAGTACCTGACCTCGGTCCGCGAAGCCGAGATCCGTACCCGCCGCGCCGACGTCTGGCTGGATACGCCGCTGCCGACGATTTCCGCGACCGATCGCCAGCGCACCAACCGCGACGTCCCCGCCACCAAGGCCGGCGACTACTTCCGCACCGTCTATGACCTCATGGTCCTGGCCTTCCAGACGGACACCACCCGCGTCGCCACCTTCAGCCTCGGCGGCGAAGGCGACGCTTTCGCCATCCCCGAGATCGGCATCACCGAATCCCGCCACCAACTCAGCCACCACGGAGGCGACCCCGGCTACATGGAGAAGCTGACGAACTACGACACCTTCGCCATCGAGCAGTTCAGCTACTTCCTCAGTCGCCTCGAGGAGACCAGGGACTTCAACGGCAAGCCCCTCCTGGCCTCGACGATGTCGCTCTTCGGCAGCGGGATGTCCTATGGCCATAGCCACGGCAACGCGAACCTCCCCCTCGTACTCGCCGGCGGCTCGGACCTCGGCCTGAAGCACGGCAACCACAAGGACTTCAACCGGGCGACGCCCAACTTCCCGGGCTATACGTTCGGTCAGGACGGCACGCTCACCACCGCGCACTACCAGGTGTGCAGTCGTCCGGTCAATTCGGACGCCCATATGAGCAATCTTCTCCTTCTCATGGCCCAGCGCATGGGCGTGGAAATCGATCGCTTCGCCGACAGCAACAAGGTCGTGACGCTATGATCCGCCTGCTGTCCGCTCTCTGCCTCGGACTCGCCCTGAGCCAACCGCTCTTCGGCGCAGACGCCCCCTACCGCCCGGAAGCCGGCAAATTCCCGGAGCTCGCCAAAGCGCACACCTACCGGGGCGAACTCGTGTTCGTCGACCACGTCAACCGGCGCGGAAGCGTCCGCGTGCTCGGTGTCGGCGTCTTCCGTCGTAACGACCCACACCCCTTCGCCCTGCTCCCCTACGGGATGGTGAGATACCTTGGCGCACCGGCCGAACTCCGCGATATCCCGCTCGGCACCATCCTGCACGTCACGGCCTATCTGCCGCCTGACCCCAAGCTCTCTTCCGTGCCCGTGCTGCCAGTCGACAACAAGGATCGCGACGCCAACCACTACCGCGGGATTGGCGTCTTCCCCGCCGAGAATCACGTGCTCCTGCTCGAGGACGAGCTCAGCTACTGCCAGCGCATGGGCTTGGCTTGGAAACTCAAAGGGCTCGACCTCGAGAAGCCGGCTACACCCATTCTCGCCACGCTCGAGCCCAAGCAAGGCGGCGACGGCAAGGCCACCGAACAGAAACTGACCTTCGACGCCGCCACCCGCATCTGGCGTGGCCGCGAAGCCTTGTCTGTCGCCGACCTCATCGCCGAAGGCAAGAAGTCGCTCGACGGCCAGACGCTCCAACTCGGCCTCACCTGGAAGCCCTGCCCCGACGGCATCTTCCTCCGTCTGCACATCTCGGACATCTGGCTGGACGATGCCTCGTTGCAGCGTGCCGCCCAGAATCAGACCGAAACGCACAAGGCCTTCATCCGCAGCCGCTGGATGCCCGCCCAAGTGGAGCGCATCGAGTATGGTAAGTTCGGCCGAGCCAAGGTCACCGTGACGCTCTTCGGCGGCATGGACCCTTCGCTCTATGCTGACTTCCAGAAAGGCAATCCGGCGCTGATCAACGCCGCCGAGAACACCTTGAAGCACGCAGGCGGACACTACGGCCCCGCGCACATGGCTTCCAAGGGCCCCATCGCCGAAGTGGTCAAACTTCCCGGCGACGCACCAATGGGCAGCAGCGGCATCCAAGTCACGATGGAGACCGACCTGATCATCGAAGGCATACGCCCCGGTAAGGTCGTCCGTATCCGCGCCGCAGTCTGGCCGGCCGTCGACCTTCCGCGCGAAGAATACCTTGGCGACGGTGAATTCCGCGTCGAAGACCGCTTCCCCACCCCGGCCATCTTCCCGAAGTACTGATGGGCAACCGTTCTTTGTTCCTGGTTCTTAGTTCCTCGCTGTTGGTTCTGGGTGCCTTTGCCGCCAACGAGGGACAAGGAACGAAGAACCAAGAACAAGCGCCTGAGGTCTTTCGCCCCGTCGCGGGCGTCTTTCCGCCCATCGAGAAGGCCCATACCTACCAAGGCGAACTGGCCTTCATCGACCACGCCAACCGTCGTGGCAGCCTACGCGTCCAAGGGCCGGGCATCTTTCGCAGCACTGAACCACACCCTTTCGCGATGCTGCCCTACGGCATGGTCCGCTACCACGGCGCCCCCGCCGACCTCCGCGACCTGCCGCTGGGCACGTTCCTCCACGTGACGGCCTTCCTGCCTCCCGACCCGAAACTCTCCTCGGTGCCCGTGCTGCCGGTAGATAACCGGAACCGCGACGCCAACCATCGACGCGGAGTCGGCGTATTCCCGGCCGAGAACCATGTGATGCTGCTGGAAGACGAGCCAAGTTACTGCCGACGCATCGGCAAGATGTGGAAACTGCGGCAGGTCGACCTGCGGCAGAATTCCGGGATGATCATCGCGACGCTCGAGCCGAAAGCAGGCGACCCCAAGGCCCCCGCGCAAAAATTCACCATCGATGCCGCCACGCGCGTCTGGCGTGGGCGTGAGCTCCTGAGCATCGACGACCTGCTCGCCGATGTCTCGCGGCCGACCGAGAGCGACAAAGCTCTCGCCGGACAGTCGGTGCTGCTCGGCCTGACCTGGAAACCCTGTCCCGATGGCATCTTCCAACGCCTGCACATCTCCGACCTCTGGCTCGACGACCTCTCGATGCAGCGGGCCTCCGCCATCCAGACCGAAAAGCACAAGGCCTTCGTCCGGAGCCGCTGGATGCCGGCCTGGGTGGATCGTGTGGAATACGGCAAGTTCGGCCGCGCCAAGGTGACCGTGACGCTCTTCGGCGGCATGGACCCGTCGCTTTATGCCGACTTCCAGCAAGGCGGCCAGGCCTTCATGAACGGAGCCGAGAACACGCTCAAGCACACCGAAGCGGGCTCGGCCGGCCCATCACAGATGGCCGCCCGCGGCCCGATGATCGAAGTGACACGGCTGCCAGGCGAAGCCCCTACGGGCAGCAGCGGCATCCAAGTCACCATGGAGATCGACCTCATCACCGAAGGCCTCCGGCCCAAACGCATCGTCCGACTTCGGCCGGCGCTCTGGCCGGACGTCCACCTTCCGCGAGAGGAATACATCGACGGCAACGCCGGTATCACCGAAGAGCGCTTCCCCACCCCGGCCATCTTTCCCAGATACTGATTCTCATGAAGACGCTTTCCGTCCTGACGCTTTCTTTGCTCCTCGCCGCCAGCGCCTACGCCCTCGATCCGCACGCCGAAGCGGTCATCCGCATCGTCACCGCGGCCAAGGGCAAGGTCGAGCTGACCGCCGACGGCCAAGGCGTGAAACTCATCGACCTCGCCGTACCGGGCGCCGGCCCGCACGACCACCGCAAGGACGATCCGTATGATGCGGCTTTCTTCGAGCACGTCGGCCACCTCCCGACGCTCGAGTCCCTCAACATCATTTCGACGAAGTTCAACGACGACTGGATGCCACCCCTCGCGAAGCTCACGAACCTCAAGGTCCTGCGTTTCACCAATAATGGCAGACTCACCGATGCCGGCATGGCTCAGCTCGCCGGCCTCACGAAACTGGAGAATTTCTCCTTCGTCGGCACCCAGATGACCGGCAAGGCTTACGACCGGTTCGAAGTCTTCACGAAGCTCACCCGGGTCAGCCACCGCGGCAGCCTGATCGACGACGAGGGCCTCCGCCAACTGTGCGACCACCTGCCCAACCTCGAAAGCCTCAGCCTCGCCCATGCGAAGTTCACCGACGTCGGCGCCCCGCACCTCGCGAAACTTACCAAACTAAAAGGCCTCGAACTCGGCACCTCCAAAGCGACCCCGCAGGCGCTGAAGCATATCGCCAAACTGCCGCTCGAGTACCTGCAACTCGGGGAAGGCTTCGAATCCGGCGCCGCCATCGCCTTCATCAAGGACCTCGCCACCCTGCGTCGCCTGACGCTCACCAACGCCCAAGGCATCACCGACACCGACCTGCAGGGCCTTGCGGGCCTCACGCAGCTCACCCACCTCGAGATCGGCAAGATGCCGCTGCCCGACGAACGCATCCCCGCCCTCAAGCCCTTCGCCTTCCTGAAGACGATGCGCCTCGTGCCCGCCAAGGCTCCCTTCACGCCCGAGCAGCAGGCGAAGATCCAGGCTGTGCTTCCGCAGACCAAGATCGAATTCAAGTAAACACTCATGAGAAAACTCCTCGTCTTACTCTTCGCTCTCACGCTGGGAAACGCCTCTTCGCTCTTCGCCGCCGAGACCTTTAGGATCGATGGCCACAGGGCCGTGATCCACCCGGCGGCCAAGCCGGCGGAAGGAAAACCCTGGCTGTGGTATGCGCCCGCGCTCAATGGCGGCGTCTCGATCGTCCAGCACAAGCTCTACGCCGATGCCTGCCAGCAGGCGGGCATCGCCATCGCGGGCTATGACCTCGGCGAAGTCCGCGGCGCCCCGAAGAGCGCGGCGCAGTTCACGCAGTTCTACGACGAGATGGTCAAGCGCGGCTATTCGCCCAAGCCGATCCTGCTCGGCCAGAGTCGCGGCGGGATGATGACGCTCACCTGGGCGTTCCGTAATCCGGACAAGGTGAAGGCCTGGATTGGCATCTACCCCGTCTGCAATCTTGCCAGCTGGTCGCTGAAGAACTCAAAGGTCCAGACGCTCGCTGACTTCGGCCTGACCGAAGCCGAACTCACGACCCGCCTCAAGGAGTTCAATCCGCCCGATAATCTCGCCGGCCTCGCCGCCGCCAAGGTCCCGATGTTCGCCGTCCATGGCGACACCGACGTGGTCGTCCCGCACAAGGACAACACCCTCCTGCTCAAGGAGCGCTACGAAGCCCTGGGCGGAAAGTTCACGGTCAAGATCGTCCCCGGCGAAGGCCATAAGGTCGGGCCGTCGTTCTTTGCTTGCCCGGAGCTGGTCGAGTTCCTGCTAAACGATTGTAAATAAGCGTCCCACCTGAGGGAAAAGGTGGAACTACCGAGGCCATGGGCTTACGGATAAGGTACCCCATGTTCCGCCGCCTTACCCTTGGGCTGGCCCTGCTCCTGCAGGGACTGGCTTATGCCGAAACCCGTGACCTCATTTTGGTCGCCGGTCAGTCCAACGCCGTCGGCGCCGACGCCTACGCGGAAGAGCTCCCGGCTGACTCGAAGGACGCCGCGACGATGTTCTGGTGGCGCGTGGGCGATCCGCCCCCCGACGAATTTGACGGCACGAGCGCCCGCCAGTGGTCGACCCTGCAATTCCAACCGCGCACGCCGGCGATGCCTGCTATCAACGGTAAGAAGCTCGCGCGCCAATATGGCAACTTCAACCTAAAGTCCAAGGGTGGCTTCGGACCAGAGATCGGGATGGTCCGCACGCTGGCGACGAAAGAGTCGCGTCCGCTCGCGGTCATTAAGACAGCCTTCAGCGGCACGTCCGTCGCCGGCGACTGGAACGTCGGACTGCCCGGCAAGGCCGACCCGTGCTACCGCGCCATGGTCGACGAAGCCAAGGCCGCGATCGCCGCTGCGAAGTCGAAGGACGTCACGCTGCGACCACGCGCCTTCGTCTGGGTGCAGGGTGAGAGCGACGCCAACGCCAAGGACGCTCCGGCCTACGTCGCGAATCTATCAGCGATGCTCCAGCGCCTGCGCGCCGACCTCAACGCACCCGACATGATCCTGCTCCTCGGCGTCAACACCCGCTTCGGTAACGGCAAGAACGCCTTCATGCCGAAGATCATCGACGCCCAGAAGGAAGTCGCCGCCACCCTACCCCGCGCCCGTTACGTCGACACCGCCGGTGCCGAGACGTTGCCGCCTTCACATACCCATTTCACCGCCGTCGGTACGCTCGAGATCGGGCGTCGCTTCGCCGAAGCCCTGCTTGCACTCGAACAGGCTAAATGAAAAAAACCCTCGCCCTCCTGCTGGCGCCCTTGGCTCTCGTCGCCACCACCGACACCTTCACGGTACGCGAGGATTTTGGAGCCGGCTTCGACGCGAAGAAGTTCCTAACACCGCTCCCGAACAAGAATACGTCCGTCCGCGATGGGGTGATGTGGACGCGCGGATCCAGCGGCGGCAAGTATCCGCCGATGGTCACCCTGGCGCTGGCCGGCAAGGACCTGACGATGTCCTTCCGGTACCGTCACCTCGAGAAAGGCGGCATGCTCTGGCTCTTCGTCGACGGCGATGACGGCTACGGCTCCGTCGACCACATGCTCCGCGTCCGCCTCAACCGCGACAGCGTCGTACTCGAAGTCGACGCCCATACCCTCGACCCCAATCACCCGCTGCGCCAGAACACCCGCGAAGCCGATCCGGTCAGCAAGGCCTACTGGACCAATGAACACTTCCCCGCCGAGAAGGTCGACCTGTCCGCCAACGAATGGCGCACCGTGAAGATCATCTTCAAAGGTGATACGGTGGACATGTCAGTCGACGGCAAGTGGACCCGCACGCTGAAGCGCCCGAACTTCGACGCGACTAAGCGCAAGCTCCTTTGGATGCAGAATGGCGGCGAGAAAGGCATCGAGATTGACGACGTCGTTGTCACCCCGACCCTCTAAAACATGAGGACAATAATCATCGGGACCTTCTTCCTCCTAGCAGTCTGCTTGGCGCAGGCGCAGTCCGCCGACCCGAAGTCTCTCGTTGAAAAAGCCATCCAAACGGTCGGCGGGAAAGATAAGCTGCTGAAAATCTATCGCCTCAAGGAAGTCTTTCATTTCGGAGAGACCCCTGAACCTGCGGCCGGCAAGAAGCGTAGTCTCCGCGATTCGATTCTCTCCCAGCCCGACATGTGGTGGATCAACAAGAAGGAGCGAGGCCCCGATCCCGCGAAGGACGATGCACGTGCTTGGTCGCTCGACCTACTCGTCGACGAGAAGTCACGCTTCGAGATCATCCCGGACATCGTCGACGAAGGCAGAAAATGCGTCGGACTGCGGATCACAGGCTCCGTTACGCCAGCAATGAGCCTATACCTTGACCAAGAGACCCTGCTGCTCCGGCGACTGGACTGGCGCAACGACTTCTACCGCTTCAGCGAATGGAAAGACTACGACGGCCTGCGTTACGCCAGCCGAACGGTCATCTTCAAGACCAAGTCGGGGAAGCCCTGGTTCTTTCATGACATCACCGAGCTCGAAAGACTCGCACAGTTGCCAGCGGGACTAGACCAACCGAAAGCGGCTAAATAAACCCTACCCCTCCCTAACCCCAGCACTCTTGATTCCCATGCGCCTCCTCCTCGCCAGCTTCTGCCTCCTCTGCGCCTCCCTCCAAGCCGCCGACCAGCCCAATATCATCTTCGTCATGGCTGACGACATGGGCTGGGGTCAGACCAGCTACCGCAACCACCCCATACTCAAGACGCCGAACCTCGACGCGATGGCGGCGAACGGGCTGCGCTTCGAGCGCTTCTACGCCGGCGGTCCGGTCTGTTCGCCGACCCGCGCCTCGGTCCTGACCGGTCGTTCGCATGAACGCGCCGGGGTGCTTACGCACGGGTATGCGCTGCGCACGCAGGAAAAGACCATCGCGCAGGCCCTCCGGGGCGCGGGTTACGTCACCGGACATTTCGGCAAGTGGCATCTCAACGGCCACAAGGGTCCAGGCGTCCCCATCTTCGCCGACGATCCCTACGCGCCGAGTCGTTTCGGATTCGATGAATGGGTATCCGTCTCGAACTTCTACGACGTCGACCCGCTGATGAGCCGCGCGGGTAAGTTCGAGCAGATGAAAGGCGACTCGTCGGAAGTCGCCGTGGCCGAGGCGGTGAGCTTCCTGGAGAAACACAAAGCGGGCGGGAAGCCGATGTTCGCCGTGGTCTGGTATGGCTCGCCGCACAGTCCTTTTAAAGCGCTGGCCGCGGACAAGGCGGAGTTCAGTAAGCTTAACGACACATCGGCGAACCACTACGGCGAACTCGCGGCGATGGACCGGAGCATCGGCACCCTGCGCACCAAGCTCCGCGACCTCGGCCTCGCCCAGAATACCCTGCTCGTTTTCTGCAGCGACAACGGCGGCCTGCCCAACATCGCGCCGGACACCGTGGGCGGACTCCGCGGCTTCAAGGGAAGCGTGTTCGAAGGGGGCATCCGCGTACCTGGCATCGTCGAATGGCCGGCAGTCATCAGACCCCGTGTCACGAGCTACCCAGCCTGCGTGATGGACTTATTCCCCACCGTCGTCGACCTCCTCGGACTACCCGCGAACGTAATGTTAAAGCCCGTCGACGGCCTCAGCCTCAAGCCACTGTTCACGCAAGAGCTGACCTCCCGCGGTCAGCCCATCGGGTTCCGTTACGCCACCAAGCGGGCGCTAGTGGACGACCGCTACAAACTACTCACCGACAATCTCGGTGCCGGCAGCTTCCAGCTCTACGACCTGCAGGCTGACCCGAACGAGCGGCGCGACCTGAGCACCGAGCAGCCGGAGATCGCCGCGGGCATGCGGAAACAATTATTGGAATGGAACGCGAGCATGGATGCGAGCTTCGCGGGCCGCGACTACCCCGAAAGCAAGGTCTCGCCGCCGGATCCGGCTTCGGTAAGCTGGTTCGAGATCCCACAGTATGCGCCCTTCCTCGCGGAATGGAAACTGCGTTGGGAATACCAAGGCTACCTAGGACGCCCGGCGAAGGGCGACCCAGCCAAGAGTAACCCGAAGAAGAAAAATAAATAAACTCATCCTCGGATGATGCCCTCGCCTACCCCTACCCCTATCCCTATCCCTACCCCTATCATCATGCGCTCCCTCATCCCCCTCCTCCTCGCTTCCCTCGCTTTCGGCGCTGAGCTCAAACCGCTCCTGAACGAACAGCCCCTGCCTTCACTGGCCAAGCCCACGTTCAAGGAAGCGCTCGGCGCCGAATGGAACGTCGCCCGCGGCAAGTGGGTCCCCGAAGAAGGCGTCCTGCACATGATCGACATCCCTGAGCAGAAGCACGTCCCGGTGCTCTGGCATAAGGTCGGGCTCTCCGCCGCCGTCATCGAACTCGACTTCCGACAGAACGCTCCTGGCGGCTTCCTCGTCGGCTGCGACGGCGCCAAGCACGTCGCCCGCGTCGTCGTGACGCCGACCGCGCTCTCGATCGCCGAGGACTCCGTCACCCCCTCGCACACCATCGCCACGACCAAGGTCACCGCCAAGCAGGGCGAGTGGCACCACCTCCGCGTCGAATGGAAGGGCGATGAGATGGCCGCCAACCTCGACGGCATCGAACTCAAGGCCAAGCACGCCTACGTCGCCACCGAGAAGGCCCGCAGCTGGCTCGCCGGCACCAAGAGCGCCGACGTGAAGAATCTCACGATCAACGGCACCAAGGTCGAAGCCAAGAAGTGATGCGCGCCCTCGGCCTCCTCCTCTTCGCCGTCGCGGCTCATGCCGCGGAGCCCAAGATCATTCTCGAAGAGAAGTTCGACCAGGAACTCTCCAAGGATTGGTTCTGGGGGCTGGGAACGTGGAGCGCCAAAGACGGCGTGATGCGCGGCTTCGAATCGGGCCCCCGCCGCCACGGCCCGGTCAAGGTGCATAAGCTGCCGCTGAAAGACGGTGTCGTCGAATGCGACTTCCGCCTCGTCGGCAAAGCCAGCTTCGCCGGCATCATCTTCAATGGTAGCCAGG
>CAIVYX010000136.1 GCA_903910245.1 uncultured Opitutia bacterium
CCGCCTCATGGGTCGCGGCCTCGTGGACCAAGCCTGGGATTGGGAACGCTCCAAGAACTCGCACCCGGAATTGCTCCGCTGGCTCGGACGCGAGCTCGTACGTAGCGGCTACGATGCCGACCACGTCCTGCGCCTGATCCTGAACTCGCACGCCTATCAGCGCGCGACGGACGCCTCGCAGAAGCAGACGAGCCCTCTCTTCGCGTCGCCGGCCCCACGTCGCCTTTCCGCCGAACAAGTCGTCGACTCGATGTTCGCCACGACCGGCAAACCCTTCCGCACGGAAGAGGCCAGCCTCGATATCGACAGCATCCGCGAACAGGCGAACTCCGTGACGCTCGGCCAGCCGCGCCGAGCCTGGATGCTCACCTCCACCTCCAACGAGCGCGACCGACCCGCGCTCGCCCTGCCCCGCATCCAGGCCGTCTGCGACGTCCTGGCCGCCTTCGGCTGGCGTGCGAGCCGTCCCGACCCCGTGACCGACCGCGAGAGCTCGGCCAACTCCCTGCAGCCCGCGATCCTCAGCAACGGCACCATGGGCACCTGGGTCACGCGCCTGAGCGACGATCACGGCGTCACGGCCGTGGCCCTCGAAGCCAAGTCGCCGGAGGCGCTCACCGACTCGCTTTTCCTGCGCCTGCTCTCCCGTCGCCCGACCGCCGCGGAGAAGGCTAAATACTCCGCTTATCTCGGCGAAGGCTTCGCTGGCCGCTTGACGCAGTCCTCATCCGAGTCCGCGGCCTACCCACGCAAGCCTGCCTATTACGTCTCCTGGTCCAACCACCTCAATGATCTGGCCACCACCGTGCGCATGCAGGAGGAAGCCGCGGCCCGCAAGGGCGACCCGGCGACCGACCGCCTGACGACCGAGTGGCGCCGCCGCGCCGAGGACGTCGTCTGGGCGCTCGTCAACTCTCCCGAATTCCTTTACAACTAAAACCATGGATCGCCGCTCCTTCCTCACCGCCCTCGGACTCGCCCCCTTCGCCGCGTCACCGCTGCTCGCCTCATCGGGCGCCGCCGGCGTGAAAGGCAAGGCCGAGCATTGTATCTTCATCTGGCTCGGCGGCGGCATGGGTCAGGTCGACACCTTCGACCCGAAGGCGCTCGGCGACAATAAATCCACCGTCAAGAAGCGCGGCTCGCTCTATCCTTCGATTGAGACCTCTGCCTCCGGCGTCCGCCTCTGCGAACACCTACCGCGCACGGCTAAACTCATGGAGCACGTCACGGCGGTGCGCTCGGTGAACCATAAGGTCATCGACGAGCACGCGTTCGCCACGAACCTCGTCCACACCGGCCGCATGATCAGCGGCAACGCCATCTATCCTTCCATCGGCTCGATGGTCGCGCATCGCCGCGGCGCCGCCGACCCGAACGTCCCGGCCTACATGCTCATCGGCTACCCGAACGTGAGCCGCGGCCCTGGCTTCCTCGGCATCAAGGATGGCTACATCTACCTCGTCGACACCGAGACGGGCCCGAACGGCTTCACCACGCCGACCGATATCGACCCGGCCCAGAAGGTCCGCCGTCAGGAACTCCTGGGCGCGCTCGGCGGCACGGCCCCCGAAGGCTCCGCCCTCGCCGAATATGCCCAAGCCCAGCATGAGGCCTTCCGCCTCGCGGGGCCTTCGTTCATGCGCCACTTCGACCTGAAGAAGGAAGCGGCCGACACGCGCCTGTCCTACGGCGGCGAATTCGGCCAGCGCTGCCTGCTCGCTCGTCGCCTCATCCAGGGCGGCGTGCGCTTCGTCGAAGTCTCGCACAACCTCAACTTCATCAACGGCGCGGGCTGGGATGTGCATAATGACGGCATCGACAACCAGCATATCCTCATCCGCGAGCTCGATAATGCCCTCGCCGGCCTGATCGAAGACCTCAAGCGCACCGGCATGCTCGACAAGACCCTCGTCGTCATCGCCACCGAGTTCGGCCGTCCGCCGGAATTCGACGCCAAGGGCGGACGCGGCCACCAAGGCACGGCCTTCTCGATGATCCTCGCTGGCGGCGGCCTGAAGCATTGTGGCGCCTACGGCGAGACCGACGACTTATCCAAGACCGTGGTCAAGGATCCGGTGAGCGTGCCCGATTTCCACGCCACGATCCTCGCGGCGATGCAGGTCGACACTTCCAAGGACCTCATGGCCGGTGGCCGCCCGGTGCCCATCACCGACGGCGGCAAGCCCATCGCGAAGTTGTTCTAAGATAAGTGGTGGAAGCGGTTAGCGGTTGGCGGATAGCGGATGGGCTGCGTGGAGGGCTGAATCGATGACGGATGACAGAGGGCAGATTTCCTGAACCCGAACCTGAACCTGATCACCCGTACCAGGCACCTGACGGCCGAGACCCGAGACCTGAAAATGGGCACCCCAGCCAATCATCCGGTCTCCGGTTTCCCTTTGAG
>CAIVYX010000137.1 GCA_903910245.1 uncultured Opitutia bacterium
TGTCGAGCTTCGCAACTTCGGCGTGTTCCAGGTGCAGGTTCGCAAGAGCCGCATCGGACGTAACCCGAATCGCCCAGAAACAGATGTCGTTATCCCGAAGCGCGCGGTGATCAAGTTCAAGGCCGGCAAGGAACTAAAAGCCAAGCTCAAGTCGTACGACGTCGAAAAGCCCGCTCAGTAATTCCGCTTCGCGATGTCCGATATTCGAACGCTCCCCGGCTTCCGGGAGTTCTATCCTGAAGACCGTGCCGTCCTCGGGCATGTCATGGACGTCTGGCGCCTCGCCTGCCGTCGCTATGGCTTTCGTGAATGGGAGTCGCCGGTCCTCGAGCCGCTCGAACTCTTCACCGAGAAGTCGGGCGAGGAGATTGTCCGCCAACTCTTCAACTTCGAGGATAAGGGTGGGCGTAAGGTCAGCCTACGTCCTGAGATGACCCCGTCGCTGGCCCGCATGGTCGGGGCCAAGGCGAACGGCATGCCTAAGCCGATCCGCTGGTTCGCGATCGGCGAGAACTACCGCTATGAGAAGCCTCAGAAGGGCCGTCTCCGTGCCTTTTATCAGCTCAACGCCGACTTGCTCGGCGAAGCCGGTCCCGCTGCCGATGCCGAGATCATCGCGCTCTGCGCGGACTGCCTGCTGGGCTTCGGCCTGACCCAGCAGGATTTCCGCATCCGCGTCTCTGACCGCACGCTCTGGTTCCGCTACCTCGCCAGCGTCGGCGTACCGGAAAACCAGGCCGCCGCCGTCCTCGGCGTCGTCGATAAACTCGAACGCGGCGCGCCCAAAGATTTGCTGGATGCCATGACGGCGGCCCTCGCTGGAACCGAAGTAGATCCAGTTAAGACCCTCGAAGCCGCCCGCGCTTTCTCCAATACGAAGTCCCTGGCCGACCTAGAGAAGCTCGCCGCTGGCGACGCCTCGATGACCGAGCGACTCGCCGAGTGGAAGCATCTCCTCAGCACGTTGACCACCATGGGTTTTGGCGAATGCGTCGCCATCGACCTCACTATCGTGCGTGGCCTGGCCTATTACACCGGCTTCGTCTTCGAGGCCTTCGAGACCGGCGGCGAAGCCCGCGCGCTGGCTGGCGGCGGTCGTTATGACGCCTTGGTCAAGAAGCTCGGCGGTCCGGACCTGCCCGCCGTCGGTTTCGGCATGGGCGACGTCACGCTGCGCGACCTGCTTGAACTCAAGAAGCTCATCCCGGCTTACGCCGACGGCCCTGACTTCTATGTCATGATCCTCGGCGACGACGCCCGTAGCGCCGCGCTTGAAGACATTGCGAACCTGCGTCGCGCCGGTTTCCGCGTGGAATACAATCTCAAGGACGGCAAATTCCCCAAACTCATCCAGTCGGCGGAAGTCGCCGGCGCAAAGTATGCGCTTGTCTATGGCGGCAGCGAGGTAGCGAAGGGCGTCGCCAAGGTGCGTAGCCTGGCTGATCGCACCGAAGCCGAAGTACCTCGCACCGACCTGATTCCGGCGCTCCGTGCCGTACTCGAAGAAGGCATGCGCGCCATCCAGCCCTGAGGTCATGACTGAGCAGACGCGCCAGTACCAGGCCATGGCGAAGACCGCCTCCTGGACGATGGTTTCGCGTGTACTTGGCCTGTTCCGTGACCAGCTGACTGCGGCGGTGTTCGGCGCCTCGGCCATTGGCTCCGCCTTCATCTTGGCGTTCCAAATCCCGAACCTATTCCGCCGACTGCTGGGCGAAGGTGCCCTGACCGCGGCCATCGTCCCAGTGCTCGCAGATAAGTCCGTCAAGGACGGCAAGCCCGCCGCTTTTGGCTTCTTGAACTTCGTCCTCCGGAAGGTCTTCCCGTGGATGATCGGCCTGACGATGCTTGGCATCGGTTCAGCTTTGCTCTGGGCGCTGATTCGTCCGGTCGACAGCTCGGCGGCCGTCCTAACCGCAATCTGCATGCCTTACATGCCGCTGATCTGTGTCGCGGCGCTGTTCACTTCGGCGGTCAACCTGAGCGGTCGTTTCGGCCTGGCCGAGATCGCCTCAGGCGTGCTTAACCTTTGCATGATCGTCGGTCTGGGCTTCTTCGGCGATAACTTCGCGACCTCGGACATGGGCAAGGCCGTCTGGCTTTGCGTCGGTGCGTTGGTCGGTGGCGCCTTCCAATTAATGATCCCGCTCTGGGGTCTGCGTCAGGAAGGTTGGCATCCACGCCTAACACACACCGACGAAACCGCCTGGAAGACCCTCAGCATCGCCTTCCTGCCCGCCGCCCTCGGTGCCGGCGTGCAGCAGGTGAACGTCCTGATTTCGCGAGGGATGGCCTACAACGTCAGCGACGCCGGCCTGATGTACTACTACATCGCGAATCGCATCGTCGAACTACCCATCGGATTGTTCTCGGCTTCGATCGCCGTCGTTATCTTTCCAGCGCTCGCCACTGCCTTCGCCAGCCGCGATGTCCCTGCGCTAGCCCGTAACTACGGTCGCGGTATGCGCCTGGTCCTGGCGATCAACGTGGGGGCCGCCTTCGGTCTCGCCGCCTTGGCCGTACCGATCGTGCAGCTCCTTTTCCAATACGGACGTTTCAGCCCCGGCAATTGCCTCGCGACCAGCAACCTGCTGGTCCTGTTCGCGATCGCCATGCCGTTCTATGCGATGATTTCCATCGTCACCCGCGCCTTGAATGTCGTCGGGCAGACCAAGGTCACGCTGATCGCCGCCATCCACGCGCTGGTCGTGAACGCCGTCGGCTCGCTCGTGGCCGTCTGGATGGGCAAGGGCGTCGAAGGCCTCGCCTTGGCCAACGCCATCTCGACGATCTGGCAGTACCTCGTGCTTCGCCATTACCTCAAGAAGCATGCGCCCGAGTTCCTGACCGAGAGCCTGCTCAAGCCAGCTATCCAGGTATTCTTTGGCTCGCTCGTCTTAGCCTTCATCTCATTCCAAGGGTACACCTTCCTGCACAACATCCTCACCGGCCATCTCAACGAGAAGCTTAACCTCATCGTCTCAATGGGCGTCGCCGGCATAGCTGGGATGGTCTTCTACGCCATCTACCTCGACAAACTGGGCTACCCGGAGCGCGACCTCTTGCGCGGCTACGCCAACAAGGTGCTCCGGTTCTTCGGCGTGCAGCTCAAGGCTTGAACTTGGCTTCCCGATAGGACTTGGGCTGATAGCGGCGGAGCAGGGCTTCGAGGATTGCGACGGTCTCGTTATCGACCAGTCCGTCGACCTTCGCCGGACGGAAGTGACGCTGGAAAGCTTCGACGCCAAGCTTGAGTCCGGCATCGCCTGGCTCGAGGGCGTAACCGTAGGCCGTCAGCAGTACCCGCACGTGACTAGGAGCCAGGTTCGGTTTCTTCTTAAGATTATCGGTGACCTCATTGGGCAGCGGCCAGGCGCCGATACCCAGAGACGCCAATTTGGCCCAAGGAAACTTCGAACCGGGATCCACCTTACGACCGACCGCGATGTCCGAATGCGCGAGCACGTTCCACGGCTTGATGTCATGTCGACGGATGATCTCGGTGCAGAGTGAGAAGATGATTTCTGCCTGGGCATCCGAGTATGGGTAAACGTTGCCGTCATAGTTGATGATTTCGATGCCGATGGAATTCTGATTGAGGTTGGTCAGCTTACCCCAGGCACTCTTGCCGGCATGATAGGCGGCTAAGTTCTCGGGCACCATGCGGATGACCCGAGGCTTAGGCTCGTCGGTCACCAAGTAGTGGACCCCGACCTTATGTTTCGGATCCTTACCCTGAAGGATGTCCAAGGAGGAGGGCAGGGAACCTGCGGTATGGTGGAGGATGAGCCAGGTCACCGTTTCCTTGCGCGGCTCGGATCCGAGCGACCCCGGGCCTTGCTCGATCACTAGACCCGTGAACTTTGGCTCCACCGCGACCGGTTTAGCTTCTGGCTGAGTCGTCGTGGTGCAGCCGACAATTCCGACCAAAATCATCACCCAAGCCAGTCCGATACGGCAATATGAGCGAATGGGGGCGTTCATGGGGTTGTGGACGAAAAGATAAGAAAGGGTCAAATTAACCCAAGTTAAAACCATTTTAACGTATTAATAGGCTGTTATCATTGTGATATTCATAATTAGACATAATGTATATTGTGCGAAATATAGACCCGGGCGGCAATCGTATGGAATTGAGTTATTGATTGCTCGATTGGGAACGCTCATAACGGAACTTCCCCTAACCAATCTAGCTCCGACTTTATGAAAGTAGCCCGCCACATCATTGAAGCACGCCGAGAGGCGATCGCTAAACTTCTCTCCAAGGTCGGATACGTCCCCGTTCTGGAGATCTGCAAACAGTTCAACGTCTCCGAGGCGACGGCTCGCCGCGATTTGACCGAACTTGAGAACCAGCGTCGCATCACCCGTACTCATGGCGGAGCGCTCTCGGACTTCAACCGCAACTTCCCGCCGCTTGACGATCGAAAGATCGAGGATGCCGAAGCCAAGCGTAAGATCGGCAATCTGGCCGCCACGCGCATTAAAGCCGGCATGACGGTCTATCTCGACTCGGGTTCGACCATCTTCTTCGCCGCCGAAGCGATTGCATCCGCCGGTGTTCCTGACCTGCAGATTGTCACAACCTGTCTGCCAACGGCTCAGCTGATCTCGTGCTTACCTGGCGTCGAAGTCTACATCCCTGGCGGCCTCTTCCTGACCCGTCACGCAATGGTCGCCGGTGATCGTACGCTCGAAGAAGTCGCCCGCTGGAATTTCGACGTGGCCCTGCTCGGCGCCGAAGGCATCGATGAGAACGGCCTCTGGAATTCCCAGCGCGATATTTCCCACCAGCAGCGCGAAGTCATTCGTCGGAGCGATGAAGTCCTGATCTGCATGAACAAGGTTAAACTCGGCCGCGGCGGACCTTGTGCCGTGACCCGCGATGTGAGTTCCCTTTTCCTGGTCACCGATGCGGATGTCGCTTCGGTCCAGAAAGCCAAGGTCAAGCTGCTACCGGAGCGCGTCCTGACCGCTCTCTAATCGACTCGATTTCTTCCGAGGAATGTCCGCCGACGTCATCCAGTCGTTGCTTGAGCTGTCCCATCAGTTGGGCGGTGAGCGTCTGCGCATGGCAATCCTCGGCGAAGGCAACACGTCCCTTCGACTGGATGATCATTCCTTCGCGGTCAAAGCCTCGGGTTCAAACTTAGCTTCACTCAAAGAGTCCGACGTCACCCGTTGCGCCTTTGACCGCTTACTCCCGCTGTTAGACGCACCCGCTGCGACCGACGTTGAAATCGACCAAGCCTTGTTGGCTTCACGAATGGAGCCGGCCGACAAGAAACCTTCGATTGAAGCCCTCTTTCACGCCTACCTGCTCACCCTTCCCCACGTCCACTGCGTCGGTCATGTGCATGCCATCGCGGTAAACCAGATTCTCTGTTCGCCGCGAGCTCGCGAGTTCGCCGAGAAACGTGCGTGCCCGGACGAGATCGTGATGTGTGGTATCGAGTCAGTTTTTGTGCCCTACGCCGAACCTGGCCTAGGACTGTCTCAGGCCATTCGCCGCGAAGTCGTTTCATTCGTCAAACGTACTGGCCGCGATCCCAAGATTATCCTGCTTCAGAACCATGGCATCATTGCCGTCGGGTCCTCCCCCAAGGCGGTGCTTGGCTCACTACTCATGGCTGAAAAAGCCGCCGAGATCTTTGTCGGTGCCGCCGCCTTGGGCGGTCCGGTCTTCCTGACCCCGGCCCAGTGCGAACGCATTGCTGGCCGCCCGGATGAACATTATCGCCAAAAGATGCTCGGAATGTGACCTGTCCACCCCTCCCCTGCCCCCTTTGACCATGTCTAATTACCTCGCCATCGACCTCGGAGCCGAATCCGGGCGTGTTATCTTCGGTCAGCTCAAGGCCGGTAAGTTCACCATGAAGGAGGTCCACCGTTTCTCCAACGGCGCGATCACTGCCAACGGCACCCTTCGCTGGGACATTATCCGCATCTTCCGCGAGATCCGCATCGGTCTCGCCAAGGGAGCTAAGCTCGGTCCGATCAAGTCCGTCGCCTGCGACTCGTGGGGCGTCGACTACGTCCTGCTCAAGGGAGACGGTCCGCTCCTCTCGCTACCTTTCACTTATCGCGACGAGCGTAGCTTTAAGTCTTTCGAACTGGCGATGCGTCGCTTCTCGCAGAAAGAAATCTTTGAAGGTACGGGTATCGCTTCGATCTCAATCAACACGCTCTACCAGCTTTTCGACGACGTTGAGAATCGCCCGGAGATGCTGCAGTTCGCCGATAAGTTCCTGCTCATCGGTGACTATATCACCTGGCTCCTGACCGGTAAGGCTCGCGCCGAAGAAACCCTGATTTCTGGCAGCCAGTGCTGGGACACACGCAAACGCGATTGGGCTTGGCCAGTGCTGAAGAAACTCGGCATCCCGAAGCATATTTTCCCGAAGCCCGTCGCTCCCGGCGTCAAACTCGGCAAGATGCTGCCGTATCTCGCCAAGGAAACCGGTTTGGCCAAAGCCGAGGTCGTCACCACCTGCGCGCACGACACCGCCGCCGCCGTGGCTGCCGTGCCCGCCACCAAGGGCGATGACTGGGCTTACCTTTCCTCTGGCACTTGGTCGCTCCTCGGACTCGAACTCGACCAGCCGCTTGTTAACGAGACCGTGCGCAAAGCTAAGTATACGAACGAAGTAGGCTTTGGCGGCACCTCGCGCTTCCTCAAAAATCTCGTCGGCCTCTGGGTCCTGCAGGAATGCCGTCGCGAGTGGATGGAGAAAGGCGAAGTCTCCGACTACGGTGAGATCGTGAAGCTCGCGCTCAAGGCTCCGTCGCTCCGTTCGTTCATCCGTCCGGACGACGTTCGCTTCGCCAAGCGCGGCAACATGGTCGCCAAGGTCCAGGCTTTCTGCCGCGAGACCAAGCAGCCTGGGCCAAAGACTCATGGCGAGATTGCCCGCTGCGTGCTTGAATCCCTCGCATTGCTTTACCGCGTCGAGATGGACGGCATGGAGAAGCTCACTGGTCGCAAATTAAAGCGTCTGCACATCGTCGGCGGCGGCTGCCGTAACGCCTTGCTTAACCAAGCCACGGCCGACGCCACAGGCCGCACCGTCATCGCCGGACCCGTCGAAGCGACCGCTGCCGGCAACATCCTCGTCCAGGCGATCGCCATGAAGGAGCTCACGGACCTCGACGCCCTGCGCAAGGTCGTCCGAAACTCTTTTGAGGTAGTGACTTACAAACCCAACCCCACGTCTGCCTGGGCCGCCGCCCAAGCCAAGTTTAATGGTTTAAAGAAGTCATAAAACCCCTTACTCAACACCCTCCTTTTCCACGTAACAATCATGTCCAACTACAAGTACGTCTCTCACCTCTGGAACGATGCCGAAGCCGCGAAGCTCGATCCGGTCGGCCGTCTGGTCTATCGCTCCAACAAGCTCGGAGCCGACCAGCGCATCACGAACACCGGCGGCGGCAA
>CAIVYX010000138.1 GCA_903910245.1 uncultured Opitutia bacterium
CCTCGCCGGCAAATCCGAAGCTTTCGTTTATCAGTCCGGTGCGATGACTGGCCTGGGCTTCCTCGGCACGGGCGACGAATCCGACGCTACCGGCGTCTCCGCCGATGGCACGGTGATCGTGGGCTACTCGCGCATCACCGCCGGCGGCGCCGTCCGCCACGCGTTCGTCTACTCGAACCTCACGATGCTCGACGCCGACGAATGGCTCCGCTCCCTCAACGGACCTGGCAGCCTCCTCGCAATGACGAACAGCCTGAACCAACTCCCCCTCGAAGGCGCCCACCACCGTCCACTGATGTCCTACGATACCATGGGTAAGCAGAACCAAGTCTGGGCAACCGGCGACTTCGGTGCTTCTTCCCGTCAGTCCAACAGCCATATGACCTCAGGTGAGATCGGCGTGAGCCAGGCCTACGGCGACTTCGTCCTCGGCATCGCCGCCGGCCACGCCTCGCTCAACCAAGACCTGCTCTTCGGCGGCAGCGCCAGCATCGCGGGTAATTACCTCCTCGCCGAAGCCGACTACCGCCTACCTGACCGGGAAAGCATCGTATCGCTCGTCCTCCTGCGCGGCGATTATGACGCCGACGCCACCCGCGGCTACGCGACCGGCAGCGGCAATGACACTTCCACCGGCAGCACCGGGCTGAAGACCTCCAGTGCCCGCCTCCGCTACGACGGCCCGGCCCAACAGTTCACGGGTAGTTTCTCGGCCACGCCCTTCATCTCGTACACGGCTACCCGTACGACCGCCGACGCCTACACGGAGACCGGCGGCTCATTCCCGGCCAGCTTCGGCGCCCAGGAACACACCGCGCAGGAAGGCCGCCTCGGTCTCACGACCAAATTCGTCGCCGTCGCCGGCACGACGCTGCTCTTCACTGCGGAGTGGATCCACCGCTTCGACGACGCGGGCTCCGGCCTCACCGCCACCAGCTCCACGCTGGGCACCCTGACGGCCGCCGGCATCGCGCCGACCGCGGACCAGGCTCGCTTCGGCTTCGAAGTCGATCACCGGCTCTCGGCCGACACACTCCTGAACCTCTCCGTCCACGCTGCCGCCACCGGCCCGTCCTCCGACGTCTCCGCCGCCCTCAGCCTCCGCCGAGCGTTTTAAGCATACTAAGGTAGAGACAGCACCACGTGCTGTCCTCCCAAGGCGCCCCGCCCGGGCGGCCTTTTTGTTGGCGTCCTAAGGTAGGGACGTGATTACCATCACGTCCGTTCGCAGACGGACAGAGAGTATCGTCGAGGTTAGCTAAGACCCGTTGACTTACTGGCTGCGGTCTCAAACGGCGGTGATGGCAATCACCGCCCTACCCGAGACAACTAGGGCAGCACGCGGTGCTGCCCCTACCTGATGCAGGCGGATGCGATGCTGTCGCATCCCTACCTTCTGCATCCCTTGCCAACTTGCCAACTGTTCAACCGATCAACTAACGCGCGCTTAAGCGCGCGCGGTCGCATCCACCAACAACCACGCCCAAGTAGCGACGACACCGTCGGGTCGCGCATTGAGACGATCGTAATCGCGAAGGAGCGATTTAAGCTCGCTCGGCGAGAGCCGCGGCTCGCCGGTCACACCGCTGCGATGGAGATGGCGGAAGAAATCGATGGCACTCGGGTAGATCTCTTCGGACTCAAGCACGCCGTGCGCATGGACATCGAACTGCGCGGCTTTGAGCAAGGCGAGCCACTGGGGCTCATCGCGCCAGCGCACAGGCCCTTCACCGATGAGGTCGCGCAGTTCGTTGAGGCAAGGATCGCACGGGACGCCGAGCAGGAGTCGGCCACCAGCCGGCAACGCCGCGCGCCAGTGCCGCAAGACGGCGGCGGGGTCGGCCGCCCAATGCAGGAGGCCGCTCGAAGCGAGCGCCCCAGCCTTCTCGATGGGACCGAAAGCATTATGCACCGACCAGTTGGCAGCGGGTACGGCCTGACGGCCAAGCTCAACCATCGCAGGCGAGGCATCGGTGGCGTCGACGTTCACGCCCTGGGCGAGCAATGCGGAAGTCAGGAAACCCGTGCCGGCGCCGAGTTCGGTGACGCGGACGCCGCGGCGGAACGGTGCGAAGGCGGCCAGCGCTTCGGCAAAGCGCTTCTGCGGCGCGGCGTGCGCGTCGTAGGTTTCGGCTCGTTCATGAAAATGCATGGAATCAGGGGGCGAGGAACTCGCGCAGGTCGTGCCCGAGTCCTTCACCAATATGACAACCTACGATGGCTTGGCAAACGCCCGCGGCATCCAGGAGCGCGTCTTGGTCGCCGACATAGGCTTCCCAGCCGGGACTGAGCCCCTGACGTCCGAAGGTGATCAGCGAGATGCCCGCAGGCTGGGCGAGGAGATCCAATCCGGCCTGCAGGTATTCCTTCTCGTAAGGCAACGCGTCGCCGACCAGCGGAGCCAGCCCAGCACGCTGGCGGAAATCGGCCAAGGCCGCCGGGGCGTCGGTGTCAATCCAGCGACGGAGATACTTCACCTGGGTCTCGGAATGCTTCCCGCACTTACCGTGCTCGGAGCAGAACGACGTGAACGGTGCGAAGAGCAGCACCTTGACCGGGAACTGCACGCCGCGGGCGCCAGCCTCGAGGACGAGGTGCGCCCCGAGCGACCACGCGATGACGGCATCACAGCCGGAAAGGTTCTCCGCTGCGCCGACGACGGGCGGGTAGATAAGGTGCTCGGCGTCGGGCGCATGGGCCAAGGCGATGGCCTTCATCTCCTCGAGCGAGACGCCCCAGCCGCCGATCCAGCCGATCTTCATGCGGAGACGCCCTTCAAGGCGGCGACAAAGGAGGACAACACGGCAGGAGAAAGACCTCGACGGAGCGAGATGCGGATGCGTCCGGTGCGCACGGGCACCGTGGGCGGACGAATGGCGGAGACCATGAAGCCGGCGGCGCGCAGCGCGGTGGCGTACTTCAGGGTGACGTCGGAGTCGCCGAGGATGAGCGGGATAATCGGCGAGTCGCCCGACGGCACCGCGAAGCCGGCTTCAAGGAGCCCGTCGCGCCAAGCGTGGGAGAGCGCATGGAGTTCGGCTCGCTCGCCCGACATCCCCTTCACGCGTTCGACCGCGGCGAGGGCGGCGGCGGCGCAGGACGGGGCAAGGTAGGTCGAGTAGACGAACTCGCCGGCGAAGTTGATCAAGGAGTCGCGGACTTCCGGGGCGTGCGAGAGTACGTAGGCACCCTGCGAGCCGAGGCCTTTGCCGAGCGTGCCGACCACGATGTCCGCGGCGGCGAAAGCACCCTGCTCTTCCTGGAGTCCGGAACCCGTGGCGCCATACCAGCCCGTGGCGTGGGCTTCGTCGAGCACCCAGCAGAAACCAAAACGCTTACGCAGCGAAGCCAGACGATTCAGGTCCGGGCTATCACCGTCCATCGAGTAGACGCTCTCCGTGACGACGAAGATGACGCCATCCAAGGCCGGCTCTTCGTGGAGCATGAGCTCGAGCGCATCGAGGTCGTTATGGGCGAAGCGACGGAGGCGGGCGCCAGAGGCCATGATGCCATCGAGCATGCTCGCGTGGACAAGACGGTCGGCGAGGATGAGGTCGCCCTTCTTCGGCAGGCCGCCGAGGACGGCGGAGTTGGCCG
>CAIVYX010000139.1 GCA_903910245.1 uncultured Opitutia bacterium
AGGTCAGCGGCAACTTCCAGGCCTTCCTGGCCGACCGCAAGGACGGCAAGCCGTTCTGCTACTGGTTCGGCCCGACGCTCACGCACCGCACGTTCGAGAAACATAGCGGCGTGAACCTGTGGGGCATCAATCCGGACGACCTCAAGGGCAAGCTGCCCGCCTTCCTCCCCGACGTCCCTGAGGTCCGCGACGACGTGGCCGACTACATGGGCGAAGCCCAGGCTTGGGATGCCGGGATCGGGATGATCATCGCCGAACTCGAGAAGCGCGGCGAACTCGACAAGACGATCTTTGTCATCAGCGGCGACCACGGCATGCCCGGCGTCCCCGGCGGCAAGTGCAACCTCTACGACCACGGTACCAACGTCGCCCTGATCGTCCGCGGCCCGGGCATCAAGGCAGGCCGCGTCATCGACGACTTCGTGAACCTGATGGACCTCGCTCCGACGTTCCTCGAACTCGGCGGCGTGCAGCCTCCCACGGTCATGACGGGCCGCAGTATCGTCCCGCTCCTGAAGTCCGCCCAGGCCGGCCAGATCGACGCCTCGCGCACCTGGGTCGTCACCGGTCGCGAACGCCACGTAGGCTCGGCCCGCGAAGGCAACCTGCCCTACCCTCATCGTGCGCTCCGCACCAAGGAGTTCCTCTATGTGCGCAACTTCGCCCCGGACCGCTGGCCGCTGGGCAGCCCTCACTTCACGTCGCGGGCCGACCTCCCGAAGTTCGAGGACATCGAGAAGATCACCTACACGGCTTTCGCGGACATGGATGCGAGCCCGACCAAGGCCTGGGTCGTGCATCACTTCGACGATCCGCAATACAAGTGGGTCTACGATTACTCGTTCGGCAAGCGGCCCGCCGAAGAGCTCTTCGACCTCGCGAAGGATCCGGATCAGATCAAGAACCTCGCCGCCGACCCGGCCTATGCAGCGACGCTCAAGCAGATGTCCGCCCAGCTCCTCACCACGCTGAAGCAGGTCGAAGACCCGCGCGTCGGACCCAGCCCGGTGAAGTTCGAACTCCCGCCCTTCACCCAGCCGGGTAAGTGAGTGGCGATGAGAGTATAGAGTCTGGAGTATCGAGTATCGTTGTTAACAGGTAGGGACAGCACCACGTGCTGTCCTAGCCCTCAAATAGAGGCCCTAATCGGGCTTTTTCCGAGCCTTCTATGAATCCTAATAGGCGAGATAACCCGACCGACTTGCCTATATAATCCGATTAGAAGGCTGGCAGGCATCCGGCCTTAGGTAAGAATCTTCCCATGACGAAGCTATCAGCCTTCTGGAAAAACCACCGTCTCGGAATGTTCTACGGGTTTCTGTGGTTCTTCGCAGTGACATTTGCTTTCGTCTCATTAGGGCCTGCCAAATTCCTCGCAGATCCGGATTACAAATTCATGGCGACCAACCTTACCTCATGCCTGATCACAGGGGTCATCGTCACCGCCGTGATGCGCAACAGGGTGAAAGGTGATAAAAGCTTTCTGTGGTACGCCTTCTTGAGCCAGACCCTAGGCGCATTCTTACTCGGGGTTTTCATGGCTTTCATCATGCTCGGCACCTCGATCTGGTCGTTGCTCTATGGCCACGCGCACGGCGTTGCCGGAAAACCGATCGGCCTAGCCATGTTGGCTGAATACTTGGTCATGGGACCGTTTTTCGTCTTTTTCAGTTTCATCTCCATCTTTTCCCCACTCTTCATCGCTCTGTCTCTCCTCAACACTTGGCACTTCCGGAAGATTATCAACCTACAGACCAATCACTCCGACCTACAAAGCGGCATCGCCTAAGCCACCCTCTTCTCATATGGCAAAACTATCGGCCTTCTGGAAAACCCACCGTCTCGGGATGTTCTACGGGTTCCTATGGTTCTTCGTGGTGATGTCAGCCTTCGCGCTCTATGCGCCTTGGAAAAACATCTTCGAGCTGACGCACATGATCGTGACGATGGCCTGCTGCCTGGCGACTGGCGCCATCGTCACTTCGTGCTTCGAAAAATGGCTGCGAGGAAAGACCGTCTTCTTCCCGTGGGCCATGCTAAGCCAAGCTATGGGCGCGGCCTTGCTCGGCCTGTTCCTCGGCCAAGCCGAACTCATGCTGTCCTTGCCACAGCTTTACGCCGGCCCAGCTATTGCCAATCTTACGCTAAAAGAATGGTTCGCCTCGCTTACTTGGGCATTCACCTTACCCGCGTTGAGTTTCGGTAGCATCTGTGTTTTGATCTTCCTACCCCTGTCCTGCATCAACACCTGGCATCTCTGGAAGAAGGTCAATCGTGCACCCGCCGAACCCCAGGCCGCTGGCTGAGCTTACCTAGACCGGGAAACAGGTCTAACGGGAGTATAGAGTATCGGCGGTTTTAGGCATCAACCCGTCTTCATTCGCCGCAGGGCGAATCCAGGTAGGGGCAAGGCTTCGCCTTGCACTCCTAAGCGAAAGGACGCGGCAAAGCCACACCCCTACCGTCGGTCGCCCTGCGGCGGCCTAATGATACCGCTTACTTCTACCCGAGCTCTTCGCCGCGGTTCTTGGCGGCGATGAGGGCGGAAGCGACGATGGCGCGGAACTTACCGGCTTCCAGCGCGTCGAGGCCGGCTTTGGTCGTACCGCCGGGCGAAGTCACCTGGATGCGGAGATTCACGGG
>CAIVYX010000140.1 GCA_903910245.1 uncultured Opitutia bacterium
ACGCGCTTATTGACCTGGCAGGTGGCGCACCAGCGCGCGGTGAAGTCGACGTAGACGATCTTACCTTCGGCCAGTGCCTTGGCTTGGGCCTCGGGGGACCAAGGCAGCCATTCGACGCCGCCGGCGTGGGGTAGGGAGGGTTCGGCTAAGGCTGGCGTGACGGTGGCTGATTCCAGTTTCACATTGATGTCGATGAAGCCGCCGTCTTCGGAGCGTGTGGTGAAGTTGAGCGGGCCCGAATTGAGCGTCTCTGTGGCGTCGCGCAGCTCGATGGTCAGTTTTCCATCCGCCTTTTTCTGCATGACCGTCGCGTTGGGGGTGACGAAGTTGCGTTCCGGGAACCAGAGGTCGGCCAGCTTGCGGTCGTTGGGCAGGGCGATGGTCAGCTTCTTACCGTCGCTCGAAGCCGTGGTCGAAACCATGGGGCGGAAATGTGGGTAAAGCTTGCGGTCATATTTATAGGCCACGTTGCCCGGGCCTACCTTGAGGGTGAGTTCGACGAGCGCGTCGTGCGGCCAGCAGCCCTTGTCGTCGCACTCAAGCCATTCCGCTTTTCCCTTGAGCGTGAGCGTTCCCGTCTTGCCCGCAGGAATGGCTAATTCCATCAGGATGAGCGTCTCGTCCTCGTAGACGAAGTTCATTACGCCGGCTTGGTCCAGTAGCTTGGGGCCGGGCCAGATCAGCGGGCCGACTTCCGTGCCAGATTTCTCAGACCATTCGACAGTGGGCGAGGCACCGGCGTCGCCCGGGTTCTTCCAATAGATATGGAAATGGGGGTCGCAGCGGTAACGCAGGGCGACGAGGGCCTTTTCACCGGCGCGGACATCGGGCGTCAGGTTGACCATATCGACCTTCGTGCGGACGGCGGCGCTCAGGTCGCCGAGGAGGGCGAGCAGCGAGAGCAGACCGAGGGCGAGGAGTCTCATGGGCCTACCTTGGGCTTAAACCTGGCAGGATGCAAGGCGTCGGAGACGTCTCAGGGGACCAGATGGCAGGGCAGTAGGGCTGCGTCGCTCATGCCGTGGATGATTTTCTTATCCGCGGGGCAGAACGTCGAAAGAATCCCGGAAAGCTCCACCGTATCGTTATCGACGAAGAAGTAGGGGCAGAGACGAACGCGTCCATCCGCGGGGACCACCGAGCCGTCGTCGGCGAAGACCGGGTGGGTCAGGCGCGAGGGCTTGTGGTATTCCTGCATCACGTGGAAGGTTTCGTTCTCTGGGTTGAGCGCGTTCTCGATGGCCTCGAGCCACTCCTCGCGGGAGACGTCGCTGCCCAGCGTCACCGAGCGGGCGCCCCAGGCGGTCTCGTGGAAGCCGCTGGCCTTGATGATCAGGTTGCGTTCGCGTTGGGAAGCCTCGGCGAGTTCGGTCCATTCGCGGATCGGGCGACCGGCGAAGCCAGGGGCATGCAGGACGGCCGTCGGCGGGAGCTCCGTCTTTTCCATAATCCACGTCTGTGGGACGATGCGAAAGAGCGCTTCATGGTGATTCTCCGGGAGGTTTTCTTTCCAAAACTCGGCGAGCTGAGGGTGGTGGAGCAGGGCGAGGCCCAACTTCTCTTCTTGGAACGCTTTCATCGGCGGCGTCAGCGTGAGCGTGCCGGCTTCGACCGCGTTGAAGATGCCGTCAGCGCCCTTGACGTTGGCGAGGTCGAAGAGTTCGAAGAAACGGTAGAGGATGTCGACGCGGCGTGGCGCTCCGTCGACGGGGATGTAGGAACCATCGCCCATCTGCATGATCTGGGCGGGCGCGATGACGTGCACGTCATGGCCGAGGGTGCGGAGCTTCTCGCCGAGCCACTCGAATTCTGGGCGATAGGTCGCGGCTTCGTCACTGACGACGATGGCAACGAGCGGGAATTTATCCTTCGGGGTCAGGCGGGCGAGCGAGGCCATGAACCGATCAGGCATGCTATTCGCACCGATAACGCTCGGGAAGTCCTCGGCGTAGACCTCGTTGAGGTAGGCCGTGAGGCCGACGCCACCAGGGACGCTGTCGAGTTCGGTCATCGTGAAGCCGCCTTCAGTGATGAGTAGGTCGGGTCGCAGGACGACGGGGCACTGGCCTTTGACGGCGCGATGGCGGCCGTGCGCGATGAGTCCCGCGGGCTTATAACGGTCTAGGTATTCGGCGACCCAGGGCGCATAAACCTCACGGTTGCGGAGGATCTTCTTGTTGGTGAAGGAGCGGACGTAGAGACGTTCGAGCGCGCGATGGTAGCTCAGGCAGGCCGAGCCGATACGCTTCAGGTCGCGCAGCTGCGCCTCGGTAATGGGCCAAGGCTCCGGCGAAAGCTTCCAGATCTTCTCCGCAAAGAGCGGGGTATCGAGGAGCTTCTGACGGAGGATGTCCCGGGTGGGCATGGGGGTGGGGGAGGACTTAGTCCTCGATCTTGATGTCCTTATTACGGGTGCGCGGGCCGCCAGCGCGAAGCCAGCCGTTGATGAACGCGTCGATGTCGCCGTCCATGACCGCCTGAATGTTACCCGTCTCCACGCCTGTGCGGAGGTCTTTTACCATCTGGTAAGGTTGGAAGACGTAGGAGCGGATCTGGTTGCCCCAGCCGATGTCGCCCTTTTCTCCGTAATATTTCTCCATCTCCGCGCGCTTGTCGTCGATGGTCTTTTCGTAGATGCGGGCGCGGAGAATCTTCATCGCGAGGGCGCGGTTTTTAACCTGGGATCGTTCGCGCTGGCAGGCCACAACAATGCCCGTCGGGATGTGTGTGAGGCGGACGGCGGATTCGGTTTTGTTGACGTGCTGGCCGCCCTTGCCGCTGGAACGGTAGACGTCGACGCGCAGGTCGGCTTCGTTGACCTCGACGTCGATGTCATCATCGATTTCCGCGACCACGTCGACGGAGGCGAAGGACGTGTGGCGACGGGCGTTGGCGTCGAAAGGGGAGATGCGGACGAGGCGATGGACGCCGCGCTCGGCCTTGACGTAGCCATAGGCATTGGGGCCTTCGAGGCGGAACGTGGCCTGGCTGATGCCCGCACCTTCGCCTTCGGCGATGTCTTCGACTTCGATTTTAAAACCGCGACGTTCGGCCCAGCGGGTGTACATGCGGTAGAGCAGGTCAGCCCAGTCGTTGGATTCCGTGCCGCCGGCGCCGGCCTTGACGGTGACAATAGCGTTGGAGCGGTCGTGCAGGCCGGAGAGGAAGGAGGCGATCTCGAGCTCCGCGACGGCGGCGAGCAAGTCGGTGCCGAGCTTGCGGAGTTCCTCGACCTCGGCGTCGGCTGTACCATCCGGCGATTCCGTGATCAGTTCGGCGAGGGTCTTGGCGTCTTCGATCTGTCGCCGAAAGGCGACCTGGGGGGCGACGATGACCTTATGGACGTTGCACTCCGAGATGACCTTCTGGGCGGCCTTCTGGCTATCCCAGAAGTTCTGGGCAGTCATCAGCTCTTCGAGCTTTGCAATCGCGGCCTGTTTGCCCGCGACGTCGAGGAACTTCCAGAGGTAACCGGCGCGGCGTTCGACTTCGTCGAGACTGGCTCGGATTTCGGGCGGAATATACATCGGAAAGCGGTAGGAAAGGGGAGGGGCTCTCCTTGGTTGGAGGGCGAAGGTTGGGAATACCTAGGCCATCCTTTGTTTTCAATGTCAGAGTGGGGCTGGTCGGGCTCTCATTTGCCCCGGCACGGACTGGTCGCACTTGCACCCCGTCGAGGCTGGGGCATACATCGAGCCCATGTCGTATCTTGAAGGCCTGAGTTTCGCCCAGATTGCCGGTCCCTTACCTGAGCGCCGGGTCCTGGCTAACGGACTCGAGGTTATCTACTCCCATCGGCCCGGCATCGGGCTGTGCACCGTCCAGGCCTGGGTCCGCACGGGCAGTATCCACGAGGGTCGTTGGGAAGGCTCAGGCATCTCTCACTATCTCGAGCACATGGTCTTTAAGGGTACCGGTCGCTTTACGAACCGTGAGCTCACTGACGCCATCCATCGCAGCGGGGGTTCCTCCAATGCCTATACGACGTTCGACCGGACGGTCTACTACGTCGACGCGCCGCAGGAAGGTTTTGAGACCGCGATGGAAGCGATCGCCGACATGGTCTTCGATCCGCTTATCACGGATGCCGACGCGAAGATGGAGCGTGAAGTCATCTTGCGCGAAATCGCAATGTGCGATGACGAGCATGACCAGATGCTGGCCAAGTCCGTCTTGGAAGAGGCGGTACGTTCGCATCCTTTACGCCAACCAGTAATCGGCCATCGCGACCTCTTTGTGCGCATCACCCCGGATGACCTGCGAGCCTATCATTCCAGCCGCTATGTCCCGACGAACGTCGTACTCGCCCTAGGCGGTAGCATGCCGCCAGAGGAAGTCTTTGCTTCGGCCGAGCGATGGTTCGGTCGTTTCGCTCGCCGACCCCTCAACGATATCGCTGGGCACCAGGAACCTCCCCAGGGCGGTGTCCGTCGCGCCGATCTCATCCGCGAGGTCAGTACCTCCAAGGGCGTCGCCTGCTGGCGTATCCCGGGTTACTTCGACGAAGGTCGCCTCGCCACGGACCTATTCCTCGGCGTCCTCGGCGCGGGTAACAGTTCGTTGCTCTGGAGTGAACTCCGCGAGAAGCGTAAGCTTATCCATGGTATCGACGCCTCGGGCTTCGGTATTCGCGACCTAGGGCTCGCTTGGTGCAGTTGGACGGGTGAAGCCGGTACGTCCGCCCCCGTGGTGGAACAGGCAATCTCCGAAGTCGTCGACGGCCTCCTGCAGAAAGGCGTTACGCCGGCGCAGTTTGAGAAGGTCCGTCGCCAGTCCGTTGTCGGGATGGTCAACGGCCAGAAGAATATCCACGGGCTGACCAGCCGCGTCGCCCATGCGGCTACGATTGGTCATGATATTTCCTGGCCGCAGCGCGGCGTGGAGCATCTGGCTAAACTCGGCGCCGAGGACCTCACCCGCGAAGCCCGCAAGTGGCTTCGTTCGGACAACGTTACTTTCGGTACCATGCGGGGCGGCAAGGCAGATACCTCCGCGGCCAGCGCCACCGCGACGGTCACGCCGGACCGCTTCGAGACCTTCACCTTGGACAACGGCGTCCGCGTCGTGCTGCAGCACGATGCCACTATCCCCAAGGCTGGGGTCGGCGTTTTCCTCGCTGGCGGCCTCGCTTACGAAGAGTCCGAAAAGCGGGGCACCACGGGCCTCCTCGGCACCATGTTTGCTCGCGATAACGTGCATCGCACCAAGGAGGAGGTGGCTCAACTCGTCGATAGCATCGGCGCGACCTTCGCAGATCATGGTACGCAGGTCTCCTGCGGACTCTGGGGCGAGGCCCTCAGCTCGGATTTCGAAAAGATCTCTGAACTCATCGCCGACGGTATCCTCGGTCCGAAGATTCTGCCGGAGACTTTCGCCTTGGAGCGCGCCGCCATCATCACCGCTTGCCGCGAAGCCGAAGACGACATCGTCGAGAAGGCCCGACTGCAGCTTCAGCGCCAGTATTTCGGTGCGCATCCGCTCGCCATCGACGCCTGCGGTACGCCGGAAACTTTAGCGAAGATTCAGCCGTCAGACTTGGCGGCGTTGCACCAGGCCCTGGTCGTCGCTGACAATATCGTCGTCGGCGTCAGTGGCGCCTTCGATCGCCCGACGGTCATGGAGTTCGTCAACCGCCGCTTCGGCTCCTTGCCGAAGCTTTCGCTGAGCCGCCGTGACCTGCCGAGGCACGCGCCATCCCTCGCCTCCAAGGTCCTCGAGCGAGCGCAGGGTGAACAGGCCGTCGTCGCCATCGCTTTCCCCCATTGTGGTTTCGGGCCGGACGAGGTCGTCGCCGCGAACGTGACCGAAGAACTGCTCAGCGGCATGGCCAGTGGTTTGTTCCGCCGGGTGCGCGAAGAGAAGGGCATGGCCTATTTCGTCGGCGCTACGCGGGTCGAAGTCGTCGACCAAGGTATGTTCTACCTTTATGCCGGCACCGCGCCGGCCTCGGCCCAAGAGGTCGCGAAAGAGATGCGCTTGGAGCTTGATCGTCTCCGTAAGGGAAAGTTCGCCCCGAACGAGATTGAGGATGCCAAGCGCCGCATGCGCGTTTCCCGTCGGCAGGGACGTCAGTCCGCCGGCGCTCGCATGCAGGGAGCGCTCGTGCGCGAGGTGGCGGGCCTAGGGGCTAATTTCGATGCCGAGTGGGAACGCCGCATGAGCCTGACCGATGAAGCCGCCGTGCAGGGATTTGCCCAGCGCTATCTCGACGCCCATTTCGAGCAGGAGCTCATCGTCCTCCCGAAGGAGTGATTAAGCGTCCTCGAAGTGCCGCTTCGCGAACCAGGCTGAAAGGATGCCGGGAATCGCGAGACTGAGCGCGAACAGGAAGTAGTGGGCGTAGCCCAGTCGATCGGAGAGCGAGCCAGCCCAGAGGCCCGGGAGATAGTTAGCCACCAGCGCAACGGTGGACAGTGCGGCGTAGCGGATGGCCGCTCCAGACCCAGAGGCTAGTTTCATCATGGCGAGCAGCAGGGCGCACATGCCTGCGCCGTAAGCCAGGTATTCGATGAAGAAGACAGTACCGATCACAGAGAGGTCATGGGACCCTTTCGCGGCGAGCCAAGCGATGGCGGCCAAGGGCGCATGCATCGCGATGCCGAGCGGGATCAGCGAACGGCCGAGTCCGACACGGGCCACGACTTGGGAGCCGATGATGCCGCCGAGGGCCAGACCTAGGACCGCGGTTACGATGCGCATCTGCGCGTAGGTCTGGTTATCTAAGGCTAGGCCGCCGGGGCTCGTCGAAGTGGCGAAAAGAGGCAGGATGCGCGCCATGTGGATCTCGCTGGCGCGGTAGAACAAGATGAGCCCGAAGACGGCGAAGAGTCGCGGGTCGACGAAGAGCGAGCGCAGGCCTTGGAGCATTTCTTCATACCGTTCGCCGATGGACCGCGCATCCGCGGCTTGGGCGGTCTCACTTCTGAGCCCGAGGGCGTTAGCGGCGGTGGCGAACAGCGCGAGCAGGCCGGCCGCGACCAAGGACCAGGACCACGCGTCGGCTGATTGAGGGCCGTAGTCCATGATGCGTCCGGCGAGCCAGATCAGGCCAGGGCCAGCCAGCACCATGCCCAGCTTGGATGCGAAGTTCAGCAGGCCCGAGTGGGTCGCCCGGGTGCGATCGTCGAGGGCGGAGACGAAGTAGCCATCGAGGGCGAAATCGTGAGCGGCGGCGACGAATGACAAGAGCACCAAGCAGGCGATGATGGCAGGAGAGGAGGGGTGATCGGCGGCTACCTGTAGGGCCAGTCCGCCCAGCAAGACGGAGATCGCCAGTTCGGTAATTAGGATGAAGCCGCGCGGGCGGAAGGCGGCGACCAGGGGTGCGAGGAGGATCTTGAAGCCGAAGATCAACCCAAGGTAGGCGACAGCCTGAGTGATGTCCTTATCCGCATAGCCCGTGTTCTTTAAAGCGACCGGCAGGGCCTCGTCGCGGACCGCGGCGGGAATGGACTGGAAGAGGTAGGCCGCGGTGACCCAGAGCCAAGCGCGTCGGGGAATCGCCGCGGGCTCTTTCATTGCTTAGGCGCCTTCGCCGAGCTGAGCGCGGCCGAAGTGGTCGACGGAGCGGAGCAGGCCGTCGACGAACTTGGCGACGGTGATATTCAGGCCGAGTAGTTCGGAGTCTGTGAGGTTGAGCATCTCGCCAGGCTTGAAGGTGCGGGTGGTGTCCGTCAGGCGGGCGACCATCTTGGGCTTGCTCTCGTCGCTGAGGACATGGCGGGTGACGCCAGGTGGAAGCTCGGGCTCAGCTTCCGGAGTCTTTGCCGGTTCGGCGGGGGCTTCGAAGTCCTGCATCGCCTTGAACTCGAGGGTCAGGGAGCCGTCCGGGGTGATGTCGTCGTTGGTGACGAGGCCACCGCGGACGAGTACACGCAGAGCGGCGGCGAGGCTGAAGACGCCGTCCTCCAGGTCGCAAACAATACCGAAATTCTCTTCAAGGGCCGTGAAGCGGTCTTGCAGAGTCATTTTTTGAAAGGCGTTCTGCTTCTCCGAGATGATCTTCTCGATGAGCGGGTCGCGGCGCTGGGTTTTGCCTTGTTCGCGGATGAAGAGGCACAGCAGGTGGCACTGCACCATGGATTCCGAGGAGAGCGTCAGCAGGTCGTTGACCGTCGTGCGCATCATCAGGCCGCGGGCGTAGGCGAGCATCTGTTCCGGAGGCAGGTGGGCCTGCGGGACTGGCATCACGCGGGAGACGGAGGAGAAGTGTTCGTAGGCCTTGGGGTCGGCCGTGTGCAGTCCGGCGATACTGAACGCGAGCATGTCATGCTGGCGTTGGAGCGCCGTGAAGAACGTGCGGCTGATATTTTGGAGCGAGAGGACGTTCTCGCCGTTGCCGGGCGGGGGCTGCGACATAGGAAATTAGCTGGTCGGATTGGAACCCTTGTCCTTGGCGTGGCGAGCCCTTTTGCGGGACAGGAACCCGTCGGCGCGGGGTTGGGGCGTGGAGGCGAACCAGGCGATGGCCAAGGGGGCGATCTCGGAAAGGGACAGGCCGGGCTGGCTGACGAGGCCCGGGAAGCGGTAGCAATGTTCGACGCGCGGTTGGATGTCTGCGTCGAGTTTTCCTCCAGGGATGAGTAGGGCGAGGTGACGGCCCGGGACGCGGACCGGCACGGCGAGGTCGATTTTGCGACCGATGTCTGGCGAGAGGGCGACGACGCAGCAACGGTCCTCAACGAGCCTTAGGAGTCCACCGAGGGCAGCTGCGCGCATGAGACGAAGCTGCTCCATGGCGCCGCGGGAGAGGTTCCAGGCTTCCGGATGGAAGGAGAGCTTCTCGGTGCCGCCGGAGAGCAGGAGGCGCTTCAGGCCAAAGGCGGCCATGGAGCGGGCGATTGCGGCGAGGTCGGCTGCGTCGGTGACGCCGTCGGCGATGACGATACTTTCGCGGGATTCGCGCCATTCGGCGAAGTCGGAGATGCGGGCCAGACCGAAGTCGGGGCGCATGGTGAGAGCGCAAACGTCGTCGCAGGGACCTTCGGCCGTCTGGACGAGCTCGAGCGGGCCGACGATGCGGGTCTTAACGCCGAGTTCGGCGAAAGCGGCATCGTATTCGGCAAGGTTCGGCGCAAACGCGGCTGTGGCGACGACCTCGCGCAACGCTTTGGGGTGGTGCTTGAGGCAGGCGAGCAGCGCGGCGATGCCCCGGATGACCAGGCGGTTGGGATGGGGGTCGTTGGTATTCACAGAATGCGTCCTTCGTCGAAGTCGATCATGTCCGCGAAGGAGATCACATCGGTGCGTTGTTCGGCGGCCATCTTGAGTTTGGTGCTTTCGAGGACTTCGCGGCCCATCACGCTCATGCCTTTCTGGACCAGTTCACGGTTCCAGACGGCCACGCGGAGGTCAGCGGGAAAAAGGGTTTTCAGGCGGATATCGAGTTCGGCTTCGGTCTGCGTCTCGCGGACGCAGGCGATGACCTGCTCGGGGTCCACGCCCAAGTGGAGGCAAAGGAAGCGATCAAAACCCTTGCAGAAATTTCGTTGATAGGACTTTGGCAATTCGCCCTTCAGGTGCTTGCGAATTTTAGCGAGAAAGCGGGGCAGGTGGAGCAGGCCGGTTGCCGAATGAGGGATGTAAGCCGACGGAAGGTCGTAGCAGATCTCGCCGGTGACTTCGGAAAAGCCGTTAGGGCGAGGGGTGGAGGGTGTGGTCATTTCGACGAGGAGGCGGCGGGTAGGAGCTTGGCAATTTCGGCCGAGATAGCAGCAATGTTTGCAGATTGGGCCTGCTCGAAAGCAGTCGGGGAACGCTCGATCAGTGGGTGGGAGTGCGAAAGCGTCTTGGTTGCGAGGAGGGTTCCGTCGGATTTTTCGAGGCGGAATGTAAGCTGCAAGATGGCGGTATCCGTATTCGGCGCCGTGCCCGGGATGGAGAAAATTGAGCGAACTGTTCCCGCAGGGATGAAAATCTCCATCTTGTCGATAGTCAGCAGCAGGAGGAGGTGTTCTTCGGCCGGCGACTGCATCGAAGAGGGTAACCCGGTCAGCGAGGTGAGGTGGCGGCCGACGGCTTCGGGGACGGCGCGGTCGAGCGGAGAGATCCAGCGGTGAGCGTCTTCGATGCGCACCCAGCCCGTGTCGTCGATGAGTACGACGTTGGGACGGCGGAGGGCTGAAGGGATAATCGCGCGAGGGACGAACACGGTCGGTCCGGAGCGCGTGGTGACGGCGGCCGGCGAGGCGAGCTGGTGGAAGGTGACCGCTTCGCTCTTCTTATCGAAGATGATGCAACCGCTTAGAAGTAAGGTCAGGCTAAGCAGTAGGGCGCGGGATTTCATTTAGCGGCCGGCTCCTCCTTGGGCTTCGCATCTTTAGAAGGCGACTTGCTGCGACCCTGAATAATCGTCTCAGGGTTACGTTCGATGAAATCTGCGAGCGAGCGGATTGCCTGGGCTGCTTCCGAGACGTCGGCCAGTGCTTGGTCGAGGTCTCGGCGGGCCGGTGAGCCTGGCTTGGTGAGCGTGCGGAGGTTGTCGGAGGTCTCGTTCAGTCGCTCGAGGGCCTTGCGACCGGCCGTCACCATCGCTTTAATATCGTCTGTCACCGGGTCGACCTTGCCGCTTAGGCGTTTGACGAGGACGTCGATGCCTTGCATCGCGGCGGAGAAGTCGGTGACCGCGCGGGCGATGGCAGGGTCGCCGGTAATCTTCGAAATATTAGAGGAGGCTTGCACCAAGTTACCGTTGATCTTCTCGAACTCGATCTGCGAAGCGCCTTTATCGATCCGGGTAAGAATCGAATCGACCTTCTTGGTGATTGAGACGAAGTCGATGCGGCTGAGCTGATCGAGCGTCTGGGCGACAGCCTTGGTCAGCGCGCCGAGGTTGGAAGGCTGCGTCGGGATTTCCGGTATTTCGCCTTTCGGGTCATGCAACTTGTAGGCCGTGTCGGGAAGGTAATCTAACTCCACGTAAAGCACGCCCGTGATGACCGACTGTTGCTGCAGCTTGGCGCGGAGTCCTTTCTCGATGGAGAGGCGCAGGCCTTGCTTCTGGAGTAGGGCCTGATCGATACCGCGGCGAGTGAGGAGGTCGGGCGAGAATTCCATGACCACCGGGACGGAGTAGTCTGACGCCGATTGACCCGAGGTGCGCAGGAGCACCTGGCTGACCTTGCCGATGCTGACGCCGCGGAATTTGACCGGAGCGCCGATATCAAGACCGCTGACCGAATCTTCGAAATAAGCGATTGCCGCGGGCTTGGCGCCCGTGAAAGAACCGGCCCCCAGCAGGACCACGGCGGCGAGGATGAGCAGGATGCCTCCGACCACAAAGGCCCCGATAAGTGTCATGTTGGCGGATCTACGCATGGTCAGTCGAAACGAGCTTGGCTGAAGAAGGCGTGTACCTTCGGCGAATTGCCAGCCTGAAGGAAGCCCTTCGGAGGCCCGTACGCGCCCATGGTGCCCGTGTCAGGGTCGAGGTAAACGCAGAAGTCGGCGGTCCGCAGGATGCTGGGAATCTCATGGCTGACTAGGATGATGGTCGTTCCGTAAGCCTCGCGGAGGCGAAGAATGAGCTCGTCGAGGCGCCCGGAACTCAGCGGGTCGAGGCCGGCACTTGGTTCGTCGAGGAAGATGACGGCCGGGTCAAGGGCCATGGCGCGGGCGATACCGGCGCGCTTGGCCATGCCCCCGCTGATTTCCGAGGGAAGTTTATCCATGGCATCGGCCAGGCCGACGAGGGCCAGCTTGTATTCGGCGAGCTGGCGGATGTCCTTGCGGGGAGCCTTGAGGAACTCGCGCATCGGCATCTCGATATTCTCGCGGAGGGTGAGTGAGGAGAACAAGGCGGCGCCTTGGAAAAGGAAGCCGCTCTGACGCAGGATATCCTGGCGCTCTTGACCATGTGCCTCGGCGAGGTCGACGCCCATGAGCGTGGCCTTACCTCCGAGCGGATCGTCCAGTCCGCCGAGGGCGCGCATGAGGGTGCTCTTGCCGCAACCGCTGGGCCCGACAATCGCGAGGATCTTCCCGGGAGCCAGCGACAAGTTAAGCCGATCCATGATCACGGTCTTGCCGTGGCCGATGGCCAAATCCGTGCAGGTGAGGATGTCCGGGGTTTCGCTCACAGGTCGAAGAGGTTAAAGATCACTGCGAAGATCGCGTCGAAGATCACGATGAAGGTGATACCAAGCACGGCGGCAGAGGTGGCGGCCTCGCCGACGCCGAGGGCCGAGCGCTTGGCGACCGAGCCGCGATAACATCCGGCCCAAGCGGCGATGAAGCCGAAGGCGATGGACTTGATGAAGCCGACGAGGAAGCTCTTGAAGGTGATGGCCCGGACGGCCTGCGTCAGGTATTGCTCGATGCTGAGGTCGCCGGCGCAGGCGACAACCATACCCCCGAAGACGCCGATGAAGGTGGCAAAGACACCCAGGAGGGGCACCATCAGCGTGACGGCTAAGATACGGGGTAAGGCAAGGTACTCGATGGGGTTGATGCCCAAGGCGCGGAGGGCGTCGGTTTCCTGGCTGACGTTCATACTGCCGAGCTGCGAGGCGAAGGCCGTCGAAGTGCGTCCGCACGCGATGATGCCAGTCATCAGCGCACCCATCTCACGGGTCATGGCGAGAGAGACGAGGTTGGCGACGTAGACCGTGGCACCGACTTGGCGGAGCTGGATGAGGCCGACGTAGGCCATGATGAGCCCAGTCAGGAAACCGAGGAGGGCCACGATGGGGAGCGCATCGACGCCGGCGGTTTGCATTTGGAGCGTGAAGTCGCCCCAATTGACCTTGGCCCGACCGACCAGCATCTTGAGGAAGCCGAGCGCTGTGTGGCCGATATGTTCGAACGCACGTCCCCAAGAGCCGCCGCTTTCGACGCCCCAATTTCCAAATGTTTCGAGTAAGCCGTCGCGGTCGGACTGGGCGTTCTCGGATGAGGCCTTTTCGGCCATCTGCACGAGGGACTGCAGGCGGACGGGTAGGGCGGAGAGGTCTAGCTGGCGGATGTTCTTAAAGTGAGCGTAAAGCCATGCTGGGAGCGAAGAGTCGAAGTCGGTCAGCGCTTCGGCGAGGACTTTGGCCCGATCTCCTTTGATGACGATTTCCGGGAGAGGTTGATCCCGTTTCCAAGAGCCCCCGACGGTGACCAAGGCGGTGCCATCGGCCAGGACTTCCGTCCGGGCAAAAGGCAAGCCAGTGGGAGCATGGGACATCTTGACAGTCAAATACTTGGGCGAGCCGATGTTCACAAGTCAGAAAGGCGTGGACGACTCCGTGGGGATGCCCTTTGCTGATGTTTCAGAAATGTCGACTTCACGTCTCATGGCCTTTGCCTTGGCCGCTACCACCGCCCAGGCCGCCGAAGTCCCCGTTGCTCATACGCCGAGTTCCGCCTGGGTCGTCTCGCTCACGGAAGAGAACGACAAGTTCACGCCCCAAAACAAGGATCGTTACTATACCCAAGGCATGAAGGTCGCCATCAATCGCGGCGACCACACTTTCTTCTCGCTCACGCAGGAGATTAACACGCCTTCGGACACCTCGAATCCGAATCCTTCGCTCGACGACATGCCGTATTCGGGCGCACTTTATGTCGGTTGGGGGTATGGCGCCATCTTGGATCGCGGCGGTCGCCGCGACTGCATGTTCTCGGTGGAGGCCAAGCTCGGCATCATCGGGCCTTCGGCAAGCGGCGCGACAATTCAGAATAAATTCCACGACCTCATCGGTACTCCGCAGTCCTCCGGTTGGGGTACGCAATTGCCCGACGAGCTCTTGCTCAATTTTGATGGCGAGTTCCGCCGTCGCTTCGACCTGGATTCGACCGGCCACGGTTATCGCGACCTGATCGCCCGCGGCGTCATCGAGATTGGCACCATGCGTACCGCGGTGGTCCTCGGTTCCCAGTTACGCTGGGGCATCAACCTGGACAAATCTTGGGGCCACTCCTTCATCCGCCACTCGAATGGCTACGACCCCATTGATGCGCTGAAGGCGACCGAATCCCGCCCGAACTTCTCCTATTGGGCTTTCGTTGATTCCCAAGTTGAGGTCGTCGTCCGCAATTATGCGACCGACGGTACGAACTTCCGCGAATCGCGTGGCGTCACCCGATCGCCCATCGTGCTACAGTGCGCGGCCGGCACGACCTTCCAGGTATCCTCATGCTCCGTGACTTATTTTATCGCAATTCGCACCAAGGAGTTTGAAACGCAGGACGGCGTCCATTTATTCGGAGGTCTCAAGGGCCAATTCCTTTTCTAAACATGTCTGCCATCGCCGTCGTCGACGTAGGGTCTAATTCCATTAAGGTCGCCATCGTGGACGATCAGGATCGTCGCGAACTCGGTCGGTTGACCGAATCCGTCCGCCTGCAGCAGGACATCAATCCCGGCGACCCGCTTTCGCCTGAGGCCCAGTCCGCCGCCGCCGCCGCGATTGGTCGTCTGCTGGATTTCGCCCGCACCAAGGGTGCCACGCGTTTCACCGTCCTCGGCACCAGCGCCGTCCGGGAGTGCTCTAATCGTCAGGTCTTCGCTGAAACCGTGCGCGCGGCCACTGGCGTGCCCCTCACAATCGTTTCCGGCGAGGTCGAGGCTCGTCTGGCTGGCTCGGGCGTGCGCACGGATCCAGCCTACAAGGCGTATGCCAACATCCTGGCCTTTGATCTCGGCGGCGGCAGCCTCGAGGTTACGGCCATCCGCGGCCAGCATTACGTGCTGGCCCGCAGTTTCCCTTTAGGTTCGGTCCGCATGACCAACGGGTATCTGCGGGGCGGAGCGGGGGTCGTCGACGAACTCGATCAGGCATCGATTCGCACCCATCTTATGGGTGTCTTGCAGGCAATCATTCCAGCCAACGCGGCCGAAAACTATCTCATTATCGGGGCCGGCGGCGCCTTCGCGGCCGTCGCCCTGCATCTTGAGGCCATCGGTGAGCCTCCAGTTGGCGGTCGTCTGCCCGTCCTGCGCATCCGAGAGCTTCGCGACCAGATGTGCGCGCTGGATCTAGACGCCCGTCGTAAGATTCCGGGAATCCCGACCGACCGCGCCGACATCATGCCCGCGGCGCTCATCACGCTCTGCGTCCTCGCCGACCTGACCGGTGCCGAGGCTTTTCATCTTTCCCATCGTGGCGTCCGTCATGGGATGATTGAACTCATGCTCGGACCTTCCAAGGAACATCTCTGAACATGAACCGAGTCCTCTTCCTTTTCCTGGCCGTGGTCGGACTTTCCGCCGCCACCGAGACGGGGAAGGTCGTCTCCGTCGCCGCTGACGGCTGGGCGAAGATCGTCCATGCGGATGGTTCGACGAACTTTCTTCGCCGCTTCTCCGAGGGTGACCGCAAAGTGGGCTGGGTCGGTCGGACCGTCCGCTACGAGGTCGTGACCGAAGCCACCGAGACTCAGGCCCGCGGGATTGTCTCGGCCGACGTCGAGGAACTTCGCCAGGTTGCGGAAGTCACGGATACGCTGCGCCGCGAGACAGCCGATAAGGGGCGTATGGTCACGCGCATGCCGAACGAACTCATGCCAAATATGGCGCTCTGGGATCAGGCTGGCCGTTTGGTCAAGAAGAAGGATTTTCTGGGTCATCCGCTCGCGTTGAACTTCGTCTTCACCAGCTGCCGGGTCGCCCGCATGTGCCCCGCCTCCACCAGCTGCATGAAGCAGCTTGGGGATGCGCTGACGAGGATGCCTGGCGCCGCTGATGTCCGCCTGTTGACCATTACTTTCGACCCCGAGACGGACACCCCTGGCGTGTTGCGCACTTATGCTGACGGTTATGGCATCGATCATGAACGTCACCGCTTCCTGACCGGTGATGCCGGCCAGATTAAGGACCTCATGCGCCATTACGGTATCCAGACGCTGCGCGATGACGGCACTATCGTCCATAACGCCGCCCTGATCGTGATCAGTCCCGAGGGTCGTATTACTTATCGCAGCGAAGGGGCGTCGTTCGCCGCCGAAGATGTCGCTGCTCGGCTGCTCAAACTTTCCGGCACCGCCGGTACGAAAACCCGATGACACCTCCGCGGCAAACCCTGCTCATCAGCGTCCTGGCGGTGGCGGGTTTCTTCGGCCTACGCGCCTTGCCGGATACCCAGTGCGCCTTCCTGCATGCGGATCACCAGCCCGTTATCGTCGACGGGGTGGAGTTCTGCGGCGTCAACGAGCAGGCCAACTTCTATTCGCCCAAGGTCTTGCAATTCCCCGTCGAACTCAAGGTCGCCCTCTCTCCTGACGGTGCCAAGGGCGAAATCCAGCTCCTCAAGGACGACGGTCATCCGTACTACGCCCATGAGGTCGCCGTATCGCATACCCAGAAGATCCACCTCCATCTCCGTCAGACCGGCGGAAATCGAGACTACGCCCACCTTCATCCCGTGCCGGGTAACGACGGCTTCTGGCGTTTCGATATGCCTGCAAGGCTCCGGGGTTCCGATCTTGAGGTCTATGTCGATTTCTCGGATGTCCGGACCTCCCGCGTGATGCTCGCGCAGACTGAGGTCAAGGCCTCGTCGCCTTTCGACGCCTTCGTGGTGCCGCCGCGTAATATCATCCTCTCGATGGAGGCTTCTTCGACGCAGGCCGACACCTCAGCCGCCTTGCGCATCAAGCTTTCTGGTCCCGAAGGTAAACCGCTCAAACTAAAGCCGATCATGGGGGCGCTGGGCCACGCAGTCGTCTTCTCCGCGGATCGCCAGCTGGCCGGCTACGCGCACATGCATCCGACGCTCGAAGGCGATGAGTATGCGCCTAACCCGACGCTTTCCTTCCATTTCCGTCTCCCGCCGCCCGGCACCTATGACGTCTGGCTGAATCTCAACGACGGCCAGGAGGAACTCCTGCGCACGACGTTGGTCGTCACGCCTTAAGTTGGCGGAAGGCGTCGATCGTCTCGGCCAGCCCAACGCTAACGGATGACTGTGGTTTCCATCCGGCAGACAAAAGACGCACGGTCGAAGCCAACGAATGACGGACATCACCGGCACGGGGCGGTAGATGTCCAATCTTGGACTTGGAGCCTGTGAGTTGGATGATCTCTTGGGCGAGCGCGAGGATTGACTGGCTCCGGCCGTAGCCGACGTTGTATGTGCCGGACATAACCTTCGAGTCACCCGCATAGGCGAGCGCTGCGACGATGTCGGTCACGTGAATGAAGTCGCGCGTCTGACCGCCATCGCCATGGATGCTGATCGGTTCATCGCAGAGAGCTTTGGCGATAAAGATAGGAACGGCTGCTGCGTAGGCGGAACGAGGGTCTTGCCTTGGCCCAAAAACATTGAAGAAGCGCAGGCTTGTGCTGCCGAGGCCATGGTCGAGGCGGTATTGTTCGAGTAGACGTTCGCCCGCGAGCTTGGTTTCGGCGTAGGGAGATTTCGGCTCAGGCGTCATCGACTCGAGTTTAGGCACCGTCGGGTTATCGCCGTAGATGGCTGCGGAGGAAGCCAGGACGACCTTGCGGGCGCCGGTAGCGAGGGCGGCATCCAGCACTCGGCGAGTTCCCTCGGTGTTCAGCAGGGCGCACTCAGCCGGTTTGGCCAGGGACTCTGGTACCGAAATCATCGCGGCGAGGTGATAGACCTCTTCGGCCCCCGCGATAGCCTGCTTGAGGGCACCGGCATCGAGGATGGAGCCATGGAGGAAGCGGCAACGAATGCCTTCTAGATTACCAGCCTGGCCGCTGCGCAGGTCGTCAAGTACTGTGACTTCGGCCTGAGTGGCGAAGTGACGCGCAAGGTGGGAGCCAATGAAGCCCGCGCCGCCAGTGATAAGGATGCGCTTGCTCATGCGCGTGCGATCAGCGCCTGCATGGCGGGGAGCTGGTCTTCGATCGATTCGACCAGCTTGAACTGGGTGCGGGTGCGATCGAGGTTGTGCGTCGGGCACTTGATCTTGAAGTAGATATCGCCCTCCAGCCAATCGGTCAGGAAGCGCAGACCGATCTCGAAAGTGATGAGCTTGCCGGCGAATGGCAGCAGCTCCTTCTCCTTCGGCGTGAGGAAACCGTTGGCGGATTCGAGGTAACCTTTGACCAAGGCCGCGAACATCGGGAATTGCATCTGCACCTTGGAGAGGTCGGTTTCGTCCTCGGCCGCAGGCGAAGTCGATGTGCGGACGAGGTCACCAAAGTCATAGAGCGCCGAGCCGGGCATCACGGTGTCGAGATCGATGACGCAGACGCCGTCCTGGGTGATGTCGTCGAGGAGGACATTATTCAGCTTGGTGTCATTGTGCGTCACGCGTTCGGGCAGGGTGCCGTCACGTAGGGCATCGACGACGACGTTGACCTCGTGGGCGCGGGCCAAGGCGAAAGCAATCTCGGGCACGGAGGCCGCGGCCCGACCATGGGCATCCTGTGCCAAGGCCTGCTGGAAGCGGGCAAAGCGAGCGGGCGTGTGATGGAAATCCGGAATCGTCTCGAGCAGACGACCACCGGGAAGGTCGGCGAGCAGTGACTGGAAGGCGCCGAATGACTTAGCGGCGGCGTAAGCTTGTTCCGGTGAACGCACGACATCATGGCCGGTGGCACCTTCGATGAAGTGGTAGCATCGCCAGCGATTGCCGGCGGCGTCGATGTGCCAGGCCTTACCGTTGAGGGTAGGGATGAGTCGAAGCGTGCGGCGTTCGGCTTCGGGCTCGCCGGCCTGCTTCAGCTTGGCGTAGGCGTGGGCACACACGCGTTCCACGTTAGCCATGAGTTCGTCCGGCCGGCGGAAGACGTTATGATTGATACGTTGGAGCACGTAGCGACGCGGGCCGCCGGCGGGCTTGACGTCGACCTTGTAGGTATCGTTGATATGGCCGCTGCCGTAGGGGGAGGCGGACAAAATCTCACCGGAGAGCGCAAACTCGCGCGCAATCGCGACGGCATCATGTCCAGCGGCAGTAGTCATCATCACGCCCAGAGGGAAGGGGGGTAGGCGCCGCTACTAACCTGCTGGGCGATGCTGGCCTGGACGATGGGCTTGTCTTCGCGATAGGTGACGCCGAACCAGGTTGAATCGGATCGTAGCACCTGGCAGGTCGCCAGGTTGGCGCGAATAAGACTGCCGACGGACATCGGTATGTAGGCCTCGCTTTTCATTTCGGAACCTTGGGTGGTTAAGAAGGCACGGAAGTCGGCTTCGAGTTGCGGGAAAATCGCAGGAGTGAAGCCCCACATATTCATCGAGACGGGTTCTTCGCCGGTGAGCGCCACGACCTTACCATCGTCTCCGCGGTGTTCAGCTCCATGAGTGAGCTTGGTAATCTTCGTCAACTCCTGGATGTCGGTCAGATTACCGGCGACATTGGTCTGGCAGACGCCGCGGGCGACGGTGCCATGTTCGGAGAGAGTGTTCTTGAGCGTGAAGCCTACCATGGCGTAGGCCGTGGAAGCATTCGAGAGGGCGGCAAGGTAGTGGCCTAGCTTCGCGTAGGAATCTCGGCCATAGAAGTCATCGGCGTTGATGACCGCGAAGGGCGTGTCCACAGCATCGCGTGCGCAGAGGATGGCATGGGTAGTACCCCAAGGCTTTTCACGACCGACTGGCACCGAGAAGCCGCTGGGCAGTTGGTCGATGGTCTGGAAGGCAAAGCCGACGTCGATTTTGCCGGCGAACTTCGCAGCGATGCGTTCGCGGAAATCCTGCTCGAAGTCAGGACGAATGATGAAGACCACCTTGCCGAAGCCAGCGCGGAGCGCGTCGAACACGGAATAGTCCAGGATGGTCTCGCCGGAGGGGCCCATCGGGTCGATCTGCTTGAGTCCGCCGTAGCGGCTACCCATGCCGGCGGCGAGAACGAGAAGGGTGGGCTTCATATCAGAGAGATTTGCGGATGCGGGCGGTCACGTCGGCTTTAAGGCGATCGATGAAGCCGACCGTGTAGGCGACAGGGTCGAGGCAGTCGTCCTGGACGAGCGGAGTGAGGTCCATAGCCCACTGCATGGCGGATTCTTGGTCGGTGGAATGGGCGTTGCTGAAGGTTGCGTTGGCCGTGCGGCGGCCGAGGACCGCGAGGTCGTAGCGCTTGCCTCCAGCAATCTGCGTCGCGAAGACCTCGTTGAGGGCTCGGGCGAGTTCCGGGCGTGCGGAGATGGGCATGGCTATCTTTTCGCTGTCGACGAGCCAATCGAGATCGCGCCACACTTCGCAGCCGTAGACTATCTTCGGGCGCTCGGCTTTGGGCAGCAGGCGCATGGCCTCGATGCTGCGTAGCGTGCAGCCGACATGGGTGTCGTGTTTATCGGCGAGGTTATGCAGGTAGACAACTTCGGGTCGGCTCGTTTCGAGGATGCGGCGGAGGTCGTCGCGGACGGCGGACTGCTGGGCGTCGCGGACAGCGGCGCTGCCAAAGCCCAGTTGGGCGATGAAGGAATATTGGCCGATGATGGCGGCAGCTTCCTGCTCGCGAATGCGTTCGGCGGCAATCTGATCGTCCGTCCAGTCCTTGAACTGGCCGGCCCGCGAGCTACCGCGTCCGTCGGTTATGGTCACGCCCCCGAACCAGCGATCGGCACAATCGTAGCAGGTGAGGATGCCATGGAAGGCCATGAACTCCAGGTCATCCTGGTGGGCGCCGATGCCAAGGTGGGTGGTACGGCTGATGGCGTCCGGCCCGGTCTTACCGTCTGGGGTCACGAGGCGCGCGAGAGGGTTGAGGGAAATCATCGGCTGAAGACGGGAAGGGAGGCGGCCGCGATGGCTTGGCCGTGGCGTTTATCTTTCTCAGCGGGCACCACGAGGTCGATGCGAAGTTCGGGGAATTCATCGTGCAGGACCATCCGGGCCTGTTCGATGATGATGGTGCCGCCGTGGCCGGAGGTGACCCGTCCCATGCTGAGCAGGCAGCTCAGCTCGTAGAAGCTGGCGAAGTGGGCGATCGCGTAACCGAAGGCGATGCCGATGGCCTCGTAGACCTTCTGCGCTCGCGGATCACCAGCGAGCAGGAGCTTCTGGAGTTCCTCGAGCTGCTCGGGGAAGCGCATCGAGGCGGGTAGGTTGATACCAGCGAGCGGTAGCAGGCGGCCGACGCCTTGTTGGCTGAAATATTGCACCGCACAGCCGCGGTCGCCGGACCATTCGTCCGCAGGGCCGTCTAGCCGGTAGTCAACAGGCACGAAGGCCAGCTCACTGAGCCAGTTGGTAAGGTTTCCGGCTTTGTCGACGTAGCCGGCAGCCACGCTGGTGCCCATGGCCACGCCGAGGACGGCGTTACGTCCGAGGGACATCGAGCCAGCGAGGGCGGTGACGTCGCCGTCATTGAGGACTTCAAATGGAACGCCGTAGGACTTGGCGAGACCTAGGAAGATGTCGCGTACCTGGGAATCAAAAATGTCCGCGTCGGTGATCCCGCGGAAAAGCGATGCGACCCGAACCTTGTTATTCACGTAGACGCCAGCGGAAGAACCACCAATGGCGTCGATACGCGGAAGGTGGCTGGCGGCGAGATCCAACGAATGACGGATGCCGGCGAGGTGGTAGGCCGGGTCGGACTGGAAGTAGGGATCCCACTTCACTTCCTCGGAGAAGACGACCTTACCATCGATGAGTGCGGCGCACTTACGGTCGGAGCCGCCGAGGTCGAAGCCGATGCGGCAGCCGTCCAAATTGCGACCAAGGGGTAGATGTGCGGCGGCGGCGACCGGAAGTCCAGATGCGTCGATCGCCTTGAAGGTCAGGGGTTTTTCAAAGACCTTGCGGAAGAAATCAGCGTCGAAGGAGCGGCAGCCTGCAGAGGAGTAATCAGCCTGCAGGTGGAGGGCGAGTTGGGCGGCTTCAGGGCCGCAAAGCAGGATGTCGGAGGCTCCGCGGGACCAGAGTAGGAACTTTACGGTGCGTTCGACGTGAAGATAAGTCGCGGTATCATCGACTCCGTAGGCGAGGACCCGGGTGTGGAATAGGGACGCGGTGCCATCTTCGCGGCGCAGCGCGATGGTGAGGTCGGAGGTCGCAGCCTTGGTCGCGCAGTGGCTCAGGTAGGCGCGGGTCCAGAGTGCCGCCGGGACAAGGCCTGGATCGATGCCGGAGCGATGGCGGGGGGCGACATCCATCTGCAAGGTCAAAGCGCCTTGGCGGCGCCCGCATCGAGGTGGAATGTGCAGCCGGTGTGCTGTTGCAGCCAAGTCGCCGGACAACTCGGGGAAGGGGCTTCTTTCATCGCACGTCGGACGATCTCGGCCTTGGCCTCGCCGAAGGCAATGAGTTCGATGCGACGTGCTTCGAGGATCGTGGCGACCCCCATTGTCAGGGCGCCGTGCGGGACTTGGGCAAGATCGCCGAAGAACACTGAGTTGTCGCGGCGGGTGACTTCATTGAGGTGCACCCAGCGGGTGCGACTGTCGGCGGTGGAGGGCGGTTCATTGAAGCCGATGTGGCCGGTGCGACCGATGCCGAGGATTTGCACGTCGATGCCACCCGCTTCGCGGATGGCGGCTTCGTAGTCGGCGCAGTTCTTCGCGCGGTCTTGCGTGAGTCCGTCCGGGATGTGGATGTTAGCCGCAGGAATATCCAGGTGGCGGAAGAGGTTTTCTTCCATGAAGAACCGGTACGACTGCGGGTGCGTCGCGCCTAGGCCTTCGTATTCATCCAGATTGAAGGTGCTGACCGAACGGAAACTCACGCCGGCTTCACGATGAAGACGGATGAGTTCAGCATAGAGCGGGAGCGGCGTGGAGCCTGTCGCTAGTCCCAGTACCGTCGACTTGCCCGATTTCGAGCGTATCTGAATCAGGTCGGCTATCTCCCGGGCAATCGCCTGCGCGGCGGTTTGTTTGTCGGGGTGAAGCCTGATCGCGATCATCTTAGCCTAGGGTCGCGAGCATGCGCGCGATTTCATCGCGCTTGGCCTTGGCATCATCGAGCTGTTTGCGAGCACCTTCGAGGATCTTGGGCGGGGCTTTCGAGACGAACGCCTCGTTAGTCAGCTTGGCTTCGCCGGCGGCGACCGCCTGTTCGAGTTTCGTCAGTTCCTTGGCGAGACGAATCTTCTCGGCGGCGACATCGACTGTGCCGGAGAGTTCGAGCAAGACCGTGCCGAGGGAGTTGAGTGCACCGGTGCGATCGCCGGCATCGTCGGCGAACGTAATCTCGGCCAGACCGGCCATGCTAGTGAGCTTATCGCGATTTGACTGGAGTAGCGTCTTCGCCGTGGCGTCCTTGGCGACGATCGTGATGACCAAATCGCGTCGGGTCGCCTGGTTGGCCTGCGACTTGAGGCCGCGCACCGAGGCGACGAATTCGCGGAGCAGGGCGACATCGGCCACCTTGGCGGCGCTGAGTTTGATGCCGTTCTCACGGAGGACGCGCAGGAGGTCGCCGCCGGAGCCGGTGTGGTGGTTCTGGATGAAGTCCTTTTCCGTACCGTAGCCCAGGAGGTGCCAGAGTTCTTCGGAGATGAACGGAGCGACCGGGTGGAGAAGGAGGAGGAATTGGCGTAGGACGAGGTCCTGGACCGCGAGGCAGTTGTCGACCAAGGACGGGTCCTTGAGGCGAGCCTTCGAGGCTTCAACGTACCAGTCGCAGAAGTCGCCCCAGAAGAAGGAGTACAGTCCCTGAGCGTAAGCGGTAAACTCGTGCTCTTCTAGGTTCTTGGTCGTGCTGTCAGTCAGTTCGGCGAGGCCCTGGAGGATGGCGAAGTCGTCATCGTCAAGCTGCGGGGCTTTGATGCGACTGACCACGGCGGCAAGCGTCGAGTTGTCGGCCATCGGGCCGGACATTTGGCGGAAGCGGGCGGCATTCCAGAGCTTGTTGCAGAAGTTGCGTCCTTGGCCGACGCGATCTTCGTCGAAGAGGATGTCTTGGCCCTTGGGGGCGATGGAGAGCAGGCCGAAGCGAAGGCCATCGGCGCCGAACTTCGCAATCAGGTCGAGCGGCTCGGGCGAGTTGCCGAGAGACTTGGACATCTTGCGTCCGAGCTTGTCGCGGATGATGCCATTGAAGTAGACGCGCTTGAACGGGATGCGTTGGCGGATCTCCTCGTCGGTGAGCGTCTTCTTTTCCGGACCGTGTAGTTCGAGGCCCGCGATAATCATGCGGGCGACCCAGAGGAAGATGATGTCCGGACCCGTCGCGAGGGCGCCGGTCGGATACCAATGCTTTAGTTCTTCGGTCGTTTCGCCAGGCTTACGCCAACCAATGGTCGCGAGGCACCAGAGCCAGGAGGAGGCCCAAGTGTCGAGCACGTCGGGGTCCTGTTCCCAATTGGCGTCGTCAGCGGGGGCCGTGAGGGAGACATGGAGATTCTTCGGGTCGTTGCGGTCGGCACCCTTGCGGTACCAGACCGGGATGCGATGCCCCCACCAGAGCTGGCGGCTGACGCACCAGTCCTGAATGTTTTCAAGCCAGTGAAGATAGGTCTTCGTCCAACGTTCAGGGTGAAACTTGATCATGCCCGTCGTGACGGCGCGCTTGGCTTCGTCGATCTTCGGGTAGCGGATGAACCACTGTTCGCTGAGGCGAGGTTCGATCGGCACGTCGGCGCGTTCGGAGTAGCCCACCGTGTTCTCGTAGGGCTCGGTCTTCACTAGGGCGCCGAGCTCCTCGAGGATTTTTTCGGCCATCGCGCGAGCCTTGAAACGTTCCACGCCAGCGAGCGGTCCGGCGTCGGCGTTCATCGTGCCGTCGGGGTTCATCACATCGACGACCGGGAGGTCGTGGCGCTTGCCGATATCAAAATCCGTGCGGTCGTGGGCGGGGGTGACCTTCAGGACGCCCGTACCGAACTCTTTCTCGACGGCGGTGTCGCCGACGATCGGGATCTGGGCGCGAGGGAAGGGGCGCCAGACGTGCTTGCCGATGAGATGCTTGTAGCGTTCGTCCTCGGGGTGGACTGCGACGGCAGCGTCGCCCGGGATAGTCTCTGGACGCGTGGTGGAGATCTCGAGGTACGTGCCAGGGATCTCGGCCACCTCGTAGCGCATCCGGTAGAGCGAGCCCTTGGTGGGCTTCATGATTACTTCTTCGTCGGAAAGGCCAGTCTGCGAGACTGGGCACCAGTTGACCATGCGCTTTCCACGGTAGACGTAGCCGCGTTCGTAGAGCGTGACGAAGGTCTGCAACACCGCCTGCGAGTAGCCGGCGTCGAGCGTGTGGACCGTGCGATCCCAGTCGCAGGAAGCGCCGAGCTTACGGAGCTGGCCGAGGATGATGCCGCCGTGCTTATCGCGCCATTCGGACGCAATCTGGATGAATTTCTCGCGACCGAGGTCGTGGCGCGTTTTACCTTCTTTCTGACGGAGTTCTTTCTCGACGCGGGATTGCGTGGCGATGCCGGCGTGGTCGGTGCCTGGAAGCCAGAGGGCGGA
>CAIVYX010000141.1 GCA_903910245.1 uncultured Opitutia bacterium
CACCTTGGCCGAGTTCGTGGACCTGGTGTCAGCCGAGGTCGCCGAACGTCGCCTCAAGGCACACGTGCCGACGGCTCCTGCTGCCCCCGCTGCTCCGCAGGCCTGACCGTCACGTGGTTTTAACGGACTGCCCGGGGAACTAAGGTTGCCCGGGTGGGTCTTTTGAGCCTATACCCCGATCATGAACCAACCCCGTTCTTCTTCCCGCCGCGACTTCTTGAAGTTCGCCGGACTCGGTAGCCTTGTCTTCGGCGCTGGCTCGGCCCGCGCCCTCGGTGCCGACGGTCGCGAGGCCTCCGCCAACTCCGCCAAGCGCCAGGCCAAGAATGTCATCTTCATGGTCTCCGACGGCATGTGCTTCTCGGTGCTCACCGCCGCGCAGACCTACCTGACCCGCACCGAGAAGCGTTCCTCGCACTGGATGAAGATGTACGGCGAACTCCCTGTCGTCCGTTCGCTCTGCGAGACCGATTCCGCCAGCGGCATCGTGACCGACTCCGCCGCCGCCGCCAGCTGCTGGGGTATCGGCGAACGCATCGACAATGGCGTGATCAACATCACCCAAGACGGCCGAAAGCCGGTGACCCTCGTCCAGAAGATGAACGCCGCCAAGAAGCGCTGTGGCCTCGTCACCACCGCTACCGCCACCCACGCCACGCCGGCAGGCTTCGCGACCACCGTCGCCAAGCGCTCCGACCAGAAGGCCATCGCCGCCCAGTATCTGGAGCGCGGCGTGGATGTCGTCCTCGGCGGCGGCACGATGTATTTCAGCGACGACCTCGTCGCGGCCTACCGCAAGGCCGGCTACGGTATCGCGCTCAACCGCGGGCAGCTCTTGGCTGACGCCGGCAAGGCCCCGTTGCTCGGTCTCTTCAGTAAGAGCCACATTCCTTTCGAGATCGACCGCCTCAACTCCGCCGAGCTCAAGGCTTCCACGCCCACGCTCTCCGAGATGACCAAGGTCGCGCTCCAGCGCCTTAGCTCGGCGTCCGAAGGGTTCTTCCTGATGGTCGAAGGCGGACGCATCGACCATGCCGCGCACGGTAACGATGGCGCCGCCGCGATTCGCGATCAGGTCGCCTTCGACGAGACCATCGCGACCGTCCTCGCCTTCGTCGATAAGAACCCAGATACCTTGCTCATCATCACCACCGACCACGGTACCGGCGGCTTCAACGTCAATGGACTCGGCAACGAGGACTTTATTTCCACTGCCCCCGCTTATTCTGATTCGACCCCAGCTTTCGATCGCCTGACCGGATTCACCTCCTCCCTCGAACTGCTCAAGGCGGAAACCAAGGGCCTCTCCCCGAAGGATTTCGTCGCCGCCGCCGAGAAGGTCACCGGCCTGAGCTTCAAGGCCGAAGACCGCGCCAAGATCATTTCCACCAAGACCCTTTCCGGGGCCCTGATGAAGTACACCTCGATCGGTTGGACCAGTAACAACCACACCGGCGAGATGGTCGAGTTCTGCACCTACGGGCCCGGCTCCCAGCTCTTCACGCCGCACCTGCGTAACGACCAGGTGCATGCGAAGATCCTGCAGGCGACGGGCGTGGCCTGAGCCTGCGGAAATCCGGGCACAAAAAAGGGCGTCCTTGCGGACGCCCTTTTGCTTAGCCAGTGATTCGGCTTAGAGCTTGTTGTACTTCACACCGCAGCCGTAGGGCTTGGTGTTGGTGACTTCCGGTTCCTTGCCATCCTTGACGGCCTTGACGGCGGCGAGGACGTAGTTGGTGGACTTGTCGATGTCGGCGGCCTTGGTGGCG
>CAIVYX010000142.1 GCA_903910245.1 uncultured Opitutia bacterium
CGCGCCCTTCGGTGCTCGCGCCGATGCAGGACGTCACCACCACCGGCTTCATGCGCGTCATCGGCCGCCGCGGCGCGCCTGATTGGTTCGTGACCGAATATTTCCGCGTCCATGAGAGCTCGACGCCCGAGAAGCACATCGTCGACTCCGTCGTGAACCACGGCACCGGCCGGCCGGTCTTCGCGCAGCTCATCGGTGAGGACACCCCGCACATGCTCCGCACCATCCGTGAGCTAGGGAAGCTGCCTGTCGCTGGCATCGACCTCAACATGGGTTGCCCTGCGCCCAAGGTGTACCGCAAGAACGTCGGCGGCGGCCTCCTGCGCGACCCCGCTAAGATCGACGAGCTCATCGGCGCCATGCGGCAGGAGATTCCCGGCCTCTTTACCGTCAAGATGCGCATCGGTTTCGATGGACAGGAACGCTTCGACGAGATCCTCGCCATCGTCGCGAAGCATCAGGTCGACCTCCTCACCGTGCACGGGCGCACCGTCAAAGGACTCTATTGGTCCGAGGTGGATTACGTCGCCATCGCCAAGGCCGTGGCGGCCGTCCCCTGCCCCGTCATCGCCAACGGCGACGTCACCTCGGCCGCCAAGGCCCAGCGCCTCGCGTCCGAGACCAAGGCCTACGGCATGATGATGGGCCGACACGCCATCCGGAATCCGTGGATTTTTCGCCAGTGGCGCGAAGCCCAACAGGGCCAGACGCCGTTCGTGCCTACGCTCACCGACGTCCGATCGTATATCCAGGAACTCGCCGACGAATGCTGCGACGCCGCCAAGGCCACGGACAAGCAGGCCGGACGCCTCAAGAAATTCCTTAACTTCGTCGGACTCGGCGTGGATACCGAAGGCAAGTTCCTCCACGACATGCGCCGGACCGAAAACCTGCCGGACCTTCTGAAGTGCTGCGACGCCCACCTGCTGGGAGCACGTGCCAGCGAGGCCTATCCCGACGAACCGCACCGCGGCCTCATCGCCCGGCCCACGCGCGAGACGCAGCAGGGCTGCGCGCTCTAAGCTCAGCCTTCACGCACACCGGCGCGGAGGCGACGGTCCTTGGCGAGTACGAAGAGCAGTGGGCCGCCGATGACGAGGAGAGACCAGAGTCCGAGGACCAGGGCCCAGAAAGTACCGAGCCCGCAGAAGCAGGACTGCTTGCGGCGCAGCACGAAATACCAAGGGAGACAGAGGGCCATTCCCACCGCGGAGCCCGCGATGTTCTTGCCCACGAAGCGTTCCACCGCATCGGCCTGACCGCGCGAACGATGCAGCAGGATCGGAATCCAAATCAGCCACGACGCCACCCAGACGGCGAGAGCACCCAGCACATAGGGTTCCGAGTTGAAACCCTTCGGATCGGCCTGCGCGGAAAGATAATAGAGGTCGACCGAAGCGAGCAGCGGGATCGCGATGAAGAGTCCGCCCAGGAAGGCGGCGGCAATGACGCGGGGGCCAAGCGGAGTCTTCCCCCCGGGGACGGACGAGACCGGCAGAGGCAGCAGCAATAGGCAGGACTGCAGGAGGGCAAATCCCCAGAGCAGTAGAATCCAGAACCAATCCTTGCCGGAGGCTTCGAAGACACCGGCACCGAGCAAATCTTTCGGGTTCAACGTGCCGCCATCCCAACCGACGAGGGCGACAACCAGCATCATCACGAAATTGAACGCGAAGGCCAGCAGCACGGAGAGTGCTAGGATACGGAAAAGGACGCGGGGCATGGTGGGGTACCCGAAGACTATCCCAGCGGCCGGATAAGCCAAGGAAAAGCCCCGGACGGCGGCCGCCCCTTGACTCCCGCCGAATGCCCCTAAACTTATAGGCATGATCAACCTCACCGAAGCCGCTGCCCAGCAAATCATTGTGCTGCAGAAAGCCCAGGCCAACCCGGAATCGATCCTCCGCGTCCTCGTGGAGACCGGCGGTTGCTCCGGCTTCGAATACGGCATGGCTTTCGACGTGCGCAAGGCCGACGACCTCGAGTTCGAAAGCCAGGGCATGAAGATCCTCATCGACCCGACCAGCCACGCCTACCTCGACGGTTCTACCGTGCATTTTGATGATGGCCTGCACGGCAAAGGCTTCGAAGTCCGCAACCCGAACGCTGCCAGCACCTGCGGCTGCGGCAAATCCTTCAGCTAAGACCATGCACATGAAAACCTTGAAAACTTGGCTCCTCTGCTTCTGCGCCCTTGCCGCCGTTTTCACCGTCGGGTCCGCCCTGACCGCCGCCGCCGCAAAGAATGTGGTCGCCCCCTCTCCCGAAACTAAGCCCATGAAAGAATCCGCCAAAGCCAAAATCCCCCAAGTGCTCGTCACGCTCGACGACGGTAAAGGCGGCATCGGTAAGCCCACGCTGGTCGACAAGGTCATCAAGACCGACGCCGAGTGGGCGGCGATGCTCACGCCGGATCAGTATTTCGTCACGCGCGCCAAGGGCACCGAGCGTCCGTTCTGCGGCACCCTGCTCGACAACAAGAAGGCCGGCACCTACCACTGCGTGTGCTGCGACCTCCCGCTCTTCTCGTCGAACGCCAAGTTCAACTCCGGCACTGGCTGGCCGAGCTTCTTCCAAGGCGTGTCTAAAGAGAACGTCGCCACCATCACCGACAGCAGCCACGGCATGAGCCGCACCGAGATTCTGTGCGCGCGCTGCGACTGCCACCTCGGCCACGTGTTCGAAGACGGTCCGGCCCCGACCGGCCTGCGCTACTGCCTCAACTCCGAGTCCCTCAAGTTCAAGGAACTTAAGGGCGCACCGGAAAAGAAGTAACTTACTTCTTCTTCGCCTTAGACTTCGCGGCCGCCTTCTTCACCGGGGCGGCCTTCTTCTTGGCCACGACCTTGACCGGCTTCTTTTTCGCGACCGGCTTGGAAACCTTCTTGGCGACGACCTTTGCCTTCTTAACGGCTGGCTTGGCCTTCGGAGCAGCCTTCTTAGAGGGGACGACCTTCACAGCCTTCTTCGCGTCGGCTTTCTTTACCGCCGGCTTGGCCTTCGCCTTCGGGGTGACGATCTTGGCGGCGTGGACCTTCGCCAGACGCTTGGCCACGGCAGGTTCGACGTAAGGAGCGGGCGCCTTCGGGCGCTGATCGACCGGGCCCTTCACGGCGGCCCAGAGCTTGTCGCGGAATTCCTGGATGCCTTCCTGCGAGTAGCAAGAGATCGGGATAACCATATCCTTCACCCGCTCCTGGAACTTCATCAGCTTCGCGGCCGCGGCCGGGAGATCCATTTTATTGGCCACGATGATGCGCGGCTTCGCGGCGAGGATCGGGGAGTAGAGGCGGAGTTCGCGCTCGAGGATGCGATGGTCGTCCCACGGCTCGCGATTCTCGCTGCCGGCCATATCGATAATAAAGATCAGCAGCGAGCAACGCTCGACGTGGCGGAGGAACTGGTGGCCCAGGCCGCGGTTCTCGTGCGCACCTTCGATGAGACCAGGGATGTCGGCCATCACGATGCGGTCGAAGCGGTCGGTGTAATCGATCACGCCCACGTTGACGTGGAGGGTCGTGAACGGATACGGCGCCATCTTCGGGCGGGCGGCGGTGAGGAGATTAGTCAGTGTCGACTTACCGGCGTTCGGGTAGCCCACGAGGCCGATGTCGGCGATTGTCTTAAGGACAATACGGAAGGTGCCTTCTTCGCCCGGATAGCCGGGGGTGGTACGGCGCGGAGCCTGATTGACCGAACTCTTAAAGTTCATGTTGCCCATGCCGCCCTTGCCGCCGGCGAGGAGGACGACGCGTTCGCCGTGCTCGGTCAGTTCGGCCACGAGGCGATTCGAGCCCTCTTCGAGGACCTGCGTGCCCGGAGGCACCGGCAGGATCAGGTCGCCGCCGTCGGGACCAGCGCATTGGCGACCCATGCCCGGAGCGCCATTGCGCGCGTTACGGTGCGGCTGCCAGCGGTAGGCCTGAAGGTCGCCTTCGTTACGATCGCAGACCAGCACGACGTCGCCGCCCTTGCCACCGTTACCGCCGTCGGGTCCGCCCTTCGGGATGAATTTCTCACGACGGAAGCTGACGCAGCCGTGGCCGCCGTCACCGGACTTTAGTATTACCTTGGCTTCGTCGATAAACATTTGCCCCAAGGTAGGGCCTCCCCAGCCCCGAGGGCGAGGAGGAAAGGCGGCGGCTTAACGCTCCAGCCCACGGGAGCGGCGCAACCAGCGCTCGATCGGCGAGAAGAAGAGGAGATCCGCCAGCAGACCAACACCCACGACGACAAGCATTACGCCCACGACCTGATCCATCCGGAGGAGTTCGCGGCCGGCATGCAGGAGGGACCCGAGGCCGAAGCCCGAGAGAATCACCACGAAGATTTCGGCAGCCATGAGCGAACGCCAGGCGAAGGCCCAGCCCTGCTTGAGGCCGCTGATGATGCCGGGTAAGGCGGCCGGGAAGATCACCTTCGTCCAAAGGTGCCAGCCGCGGGAGCCCATCGTCATCGCCGCGCGGAGGTAGAGCGGCTGGACGGAGAGCACCGATTCCTGCACGGCGATGACCACGGCCCAAACCGTACCCATGACGACGACGAACAGGACGGCGGCTTCGTTCTGGCCGAAAGCGATGATCGCGACCGGGACCCAGCACACCGAGGGAAGCGTCTGGAGGCCGAGCGACAGGATACCGATGGTATCACGGGCGAGGCTCGAGCGCGCGCAGAGCGCACCCACCGGGATGCCGATGGCGGCACCGATGATGAAGCCGAGCATCAGGCGTCGCATCGTGACCCACGTAGCCGAAGCCAGAGAGCCATCACGAAGCGCGGACCAGAACCATTCGCCAATCTGCGTCGGTGCAGGGACGAGGACATCGTCGACGCGACCTGAGCGGACGAACCACTCCCAGCCGCCGAGAAGCAGCAGGCCGATGACAATCGGGACGAGGGCGCGGGGAGTTTTCATACGAGGCCCTCCTTCGGTTCGGCGAGGTGGGCGGAAAGGGCGGTGGTGATGTCGGCGGCCAAGGTGGCCAGGGCCGGGTCGTTGATCCGGCGCGGGCGCGGCAGGTCGATGTTGAAGACTTGACGGATGCGGCCCGGATTGGGCGAAAGGAGTACGACGCGGTCTCCAAGGCAGACCGCCTCACGGATGTTATGCGTCACGAGGACGATCGTCTTCTTGCGCTGCTTGAAGATCTTCTGGATGTCGCCGTAAAGCTGGTCACGCGTGAGGGCGTCGAGTGAGGAGAACGGCTCGTCCATCAGGAGCACGCGCGGATTAGGGGCGAGCGAACGGGCGAGGGCCACGCGCTGGCGCATACCGCCGGAAAGCTCGTGCGGATGGGCCTTTTCCCTGTCAGCCAAGCCGACGAGGTCGAGGTAGTAGCGGGCCGCTTCGAGTCGCTCGGCGTCGGTGAGACCCGGCTTGAGGCGCAGGCCGAAGAGCACGTTCTCCAGGGCATCAAGCCACGGGAAGAGCGCATCCTGCTGGAACATCACGAGGCGATCGCGGCCAGGCTCGACGACATTAGCACCGTCGAGCTTGATCGAGCCTTCGTCGACCTGCTCCAAGCCGGCGAGCAGACTGAGCAAGGTGGACTTACCGCAACCAGAAGGTCCGACGAGCACAAGGAACTCACCTTCCTTTACCTGCAGGTTGATGTCCTCCACGGCCGTGACGAGACCCGCGCGTCCGTTGAAACGCTTGGTCACGTTGCGCAGCGTAAGCTGGGAATTGGATTCACTGGACGGGTGGGCCGGCATGGAGGCGAGGGATTAGCGTGAACGAAGCAGAAGAAAGCAAGGCGGGTTACTTACGCGCGGCGGGGAGGTCGGCGATCAGAGCTTGTAACAAGGGCGCCACCGGGGTTTCACCGGTGAGTAGACCGCAGGCGCGGGAATCGGACTGCGCCTTAGCGAAAGACTCCGTCAGGCGACTCAACCGGAGAGCGGGATCCTCGGGCTGGTCCCAGCGGATACGGCGCAGCGCGGGCGCGATGAGTTCGGCTTTCGGCGCGGCGGAACGTGATTCGGCGCCGAGGGCTTCGCGCGATAGACGCTCGAGCAGAATCGGGTCCGCAACCAAGCGGTCGCGCAGCAGATAATGTGAAAGCACGAAAGCCTTCACCGCTTCGCCCTTGGCATCGAGGGCCTTCTGCGAAGAAGCCAGCAGGGTGATGATCGAGTTGTGATTTTCGACGAGGACCTCGCCGCCGAAATCATCCACCAGGCGCGTGACCCAAGGTTCGACCGTCCAGGCGGCATCGACGTCGCCACGTTTGAAGAGAGCGATGAGTTCGGCGTTCTGCGCCGGGAGCACCTGGGCATCGCCGCCGGCGATGGTGATATTAAGACCGCCCGAACGGAGCCAGACGCGGGCATCGACGTCCTGCGTATTGCCGAGTTGCGGGGTGGCGACGCGACGACCGCGGAAATCAGCCGGAAGGCGCAGGGGCGAGTCCTTGCGGACAACCAAGGCATTACCGCCCGAAGCGACGGGGGCCAAAACGCGGATCGAGCGGCCCTTGGTGCGCACGTGGGCGTTGATTACCGGAGAGGCCCCGACATAGGTGATATCGATGGCACCAGCGACGAGGGCCTCCATGGCGGAGGGCCCGGCGTTGAAAGAACGCCACTCGAGTTTCACTCCGGCCGGCAGGTTGGCCTGATGGAAATCTTTCCCTTCTCTTTCCAGCTGGCGTGCCGCCAGCGCTGGGGCGTGCGTCAGATTAGGGAAGAAGCCCACCCGCAGAACGACTGGCTGTTCGATCGCGACCGAGGAGGACGCGACGAGAAGAGCGAAGATAAGAGATCGCATGGCAGATATGATGGGCAGAGACGGACAGCACGGTTAATTTATGACTACATTAGTTAAGATAATAGGATTAGAAGTCGAGCCAATACTGATTCTACAAAATAAAACCCTAAACACTTAATCACCAATGCTATGCGTTAATAAATCCCACCACGAACCAGAGGCTCGAACCCACCACCAGACCGGTGGCAAGCCAGCCAAGCAAGAGAATCCAACGCGGCGCGACGAAGGCCCCCATCATCTGGGCGTCGCCGGTCATGCGCACAAGCGGCCAACAGGCGAAGCCGAGCTGCAGGCTGAGGATAACTTGGCTCCAGAGGAGCAGCGACTCCACCCTGCCCTCCCCGGCCAGCCCGACGACCAGCAAGGCGGGGGCAAGCGCCGCCAGACGGGTCGACAAACGGACGATCCAGCCCGCCAACTTAATCTTCAGGAAACCTTCCAGGACGATTTGACCAGCCAGCGTGCCGGTGATGGTCGCATTCTGACCCGAGGCCAGAAGAGCCACGGCGAAGAGCGTACCAGCAAACGTCACCCCCAGCACGCCATCCAGCAATCGATGGGCTTCGCGGATATCCGTCACGACTTCGGGCCGGCCGTGGAACGCCGCGGCACTGAGCACCAGCAGGCCGGCATTGACGAAAAACGCCAAGCAGAGCGCGAGCGTGGAATCCCAGGTGGCGAAGCGCATGGCCTCGCGGCGCTCGGCTTCCGTCTTCCCGAAATCACGGGAGCCGACGATCGATGAATGCAGGTAAAGGTTATGCGGCATCACCGTGGCGCCGATGATACCCAGCGCGACGAAGAGCATGCCGGGGCGCGTCAGCACAGCCGTGGTCGGCACGAAGCCTTTGACCAGTTCCGCGATCGCAGGTTTGGCGAGCAGGAGTTCAATGCCCACGCAGGCGGCCACGGTGAGCACCAATACCGCGACGAGGGCTTCCAGCCAGCGATAACCTAGGCGCGTCAGAGCCAGCAGCAGCAACACATCCAAGGCGGTGATGATGGCGCCGAAAAATAGAGGAATGCCGAAGAGAATCTGTAACGCGATGGCCGAACCGAGGAGCTCGGCGAGATCGCAGGCGACGATGCCGATCTGGGCCGAGACCCAGAGGAACTTCGAGACGCCCGGAGAATAGCGCGACCGGCAGGCCTGGGCGAGATCGAGACCGGTGGCGACGTTGAGGCGCACGCAGAGGTGCTGGAACAGGATCGCCATCAGGTTCGACAGCAGAATAACCCAGAGCAGCGCATAGCCGAACTGCGAGCCACCGGCGAGGTCGGTGGCCCAGTTACCTGGATCCATATAGCCAACCGAGACAAGGAAACCCGGACCAACGAAGCCGAGGAAACGACGAAAAGCACCGAAGCGCGAGGCCGCGCGGGCTTGGGTCGGTTCATCTGTCCTCATCACCATTGAGCATCACTAGCGACCGCGCCCTGTCAACCCGCCGCCTGCGCGAAAGAAACTCCGGCCAGAATCGTCCAGAGCGCCGTCCGCCAGGCATGCGACCGAACCAACTCGGCGAGAGCCGGCGACGATGGCCCTTCATGCTGAAGCCGCCGATGGCACGGCACGGACCAGAAAGCGGTCAAGGCCCAGCAGACAAGGACGAGAAGGAGTCCGATGAAACGTCCATCAAGGAAAGTCAGCCAGATATGTCCGCCCAGCTGTGCCAGTAGCAGCGGCCCGACGACCCAGCCGACCCGACGAGTATAGGTCTCATGCGCCTCGGCGAAGCCTTCGGCCCGCCAGCGGGCGAAGTCTGGATAGGTGCAGAGCAGGATTAGCCAGGAGACCGCGGCCATGGCGACATCGACGCACGCCACGCCGGATTGGATTAAATGAAGGTCCATGAAGGCACCGAAGTCAGTTTTGCCCTTTGCACAACCCGGCGAGACGTTAAACCCAAGTCATGCCCCGCCTTCTCTTTGGCCTATTCCTCGGTGCCTTGCTCGCGCTCGTCCCTGCCTCCGCGCAGCAGATCCCGCCCAACTTCGTGATCCTCTTCGCCGATGACCTCGGCATCAATGACCTCGGTTGCTTCGGCCGCAAGGATCAGAACACGCCCAACCTAGATAAACTCGCCGCCGAAGGCGCCCGCTTCACTCAGGCCTATGCCGCCGCGTCCGTCTGCTCGCCTTCGCGCGCTGGCCTCCTGACCGGCCAGAGCCCGGCCCGCCTGAAGATCACGACCTTCCTCCCCGGACGCAGCGACCGTGCCTCGCACCGCGTGCTGGGCGCTTCCCTGAACTACAACCTTCCGGACGGCGCTCAGACCATCGCCCAGCTCCTCAAACCCAAAGGCTACGTGTCGGCCGCGGTGGGCAAGTGGCACCTCGGCGGCAAGGGTCATCAGCCGACCGACCACGGCTTCGATGAATATTTCGCCGGCAAGGCCAATCCAGGCGCCGAATCGCCGCAGGGCGGCAAAGGCGAACTCGGCCAGGCGGACTTCGCAGTGAAGTTCATCCAGAAGAATAAGGCTAAGCCCTTCTTCCTCTACCTCGCTTTCGACAACCCGCACATCCCGCTCGCCGCGCCAGCCAAGGGCATCGAAGCCAACGCGAAGTCCTTCCACCCGACCTACGCCGCGCTCGTCGAATCACTCGACACCGCCGTGGGCCGAGTCCTGAAGGCCCTCGAAGATAACGGTCTCTCGAAGAACACCTTCGTGGTCTTTGCTGCCGATAACGGCGGCGTGCATATCTCGGAACTCAAGGAAAGCCCGCCCACCTTCAATGCGCCGTCCCGCGCGGGCAAGGGCTTCCTCTACGAAGGCGGCATCCGCACGCCCCTCATCATCCGCTATCCGGGCCGCCTCGCGTCCAGCGTGATCAGCGAACCCGTCGTCCTCGGAGACCTCTGCCCGACCATCTGCGCGTTGGCCAAGGCGGCACCTCCCACGACGCTCGATTTCCAGGACCTTTCACCCCTACTCTTCGATAGCAAGCCTCCGGCCGACGCCAAGCCGCGTGTACTCTTCTGGCACCAGCCGCACTACATGAACCAAGGCGGCAAGCCCGCGGGCGTGGCCCGCGAAGGCGAGTGGAAGCTCATTGAGCAATACGAAGACGGTAGCCTCGAGCTGTACAACCTCGCCAAGGATCCGAGCGAGACCACCGACCTCGCCGCCGCCGAACCCGCCCGGGTGGCGGCCCTGCGCGGCAAACTCGAAGCCTGGCGCCGCAGCGTCGGCGCGGAGCCGATCAAGGCTAATGCAAATTTCGGACGCGCCCTCTGGAATGACTGCTTTGTGAAAACCGACGTCAGCAAGCTCCAAGCCCTGCCGACTTCCGAAGCCATGCGTCCGCTCCTCGCCGATTGGCGCAAGGCGATGAACGACGCCACAACCGAAGGCGCAAACTCTCTCATCTTCCTTGAAGCCCGCGACGCCCAGGTGAAGGCGACGAAGATGAAATATGAGGAGCCGCCGCAGAAGGATACCCTCGGCTTCTGGGTAAACGCCGAAGACACCGCTTCCTGGATCTTCCACGCGCCGAAGGCTGGCACCTATCGCGTGACCGTGCTGCAGGGCTGCGGCAAGGGCAATGGCGGCTCGGTCGTCGCCCTCGATACCAAGCAGGGCTCGTGTGAATTCACCGTCGAAGAGACCGGCCACTTCCAGCGCTTCGTCCCCCGCGAGGTCGGCAAGCTCACGCTCGTCGCCGGCGAGAACACGCTCACCGTGCGCCCAGTCAAGAAGGCCAAGGCCGCGGTCATGGACCTCCGCCGCGTGATCCTCGAGCGCGTCGAGTAAGTCCTCAGCGCGTCGCTAACAGCACGCGCAGTTCTTCCTCGGGCTCCTCGTGGCCTTGCGCCACGGCGAGAGCGAGCGCGTCCGTGAAGACCGCCTTAGCCGCAGGCATGTCACCGACGGCCTGCAGGCTCTTACCGAGCAAGATCCGCGGCATCATCCAGTCCGCCTTGGATGCGACGGCGAGGCGCAGATGCTCGATGGCCCCAGCCGCGTCGCCTTCCGTGAAGAGCGCCTGACCGAGGGAGAAGCGGAACAGTGGATTCGCGGGATCAGACGCGACGTGCCGACGGAAGATTTCGGAACGGGACATATTCAACCTTTGGACTTCGCCGATGACTGACGGAAGATAACCATCGAGAGGCCGGGCAGGCGGACCTCGATGGAATAAGGACGTCCGTGGCAGGGAATGTTCTCCGCTTCGACGCCGCCAAGATTGCCGAGGCCTTGGCCAGCGTAGTGTTTAGAGTCCGTGTTCAGGGCCTCTTCCCATCGGCCCAGGAAAGGCACGCCGAGGCGATAGGTGCGCTCGACCGGCGTGAAGTTGCCCGCAACCGTCCAGGCGCAATCGCGTCCGCGTCGCTCGAAGGCCAGCACGCTCTGTGCGCCGTCGTCGGCGACGAGCCAGTTGAAGCTTTCGGGACGCAACTCGTTCTCGGCGAGGGCGGCGTCCGCGACGTAGAGCTTGTTCAGGTCGGTGACGAGGCGCTGCACGCCGTGATGAATCGGGTAATCAAGCAGGTGCCAGTCGAGCGAAGCATCATATTTCCATTCGGCGAACTGGCCAAATTCGCAGCCCATGAAGAGGGTCTTCTTGCCCGGCCAGGACCACTGCAAGGCCAGCAGACAGCGGAGATTTGCCGCCTTCGTGGCGTCGTCGCCGCCGCCCATCTTACCGATGAGGGAGCCTTTGCCGTGCACGACCTCATCATGTGAGAAAGACTGCACGAAGGCCTCGGTCCACTGGTAAAGCATGCCGAACGTGAGCTTGTCGTGGTTGAACTTTCGGAAGAGCGGATCTTGACGGAAATAGTCGAGCGTGTCGTGCATCCAGCCCATGTTCCACTTGAAGTCGAAGCCCAGGCCACCTTCGGGGACGGACTTCGTCACGCCCGGGAAGGACGTGGATTCCTCGGCAATCATGGCGACGCCCGGCTGGTAGAGGTGGACAAGTGAATTCACCTGCTTGAGGAATTCAATCGCCTCGATGTTCTCGCGGCCGCCATAGCGATTCGGAACCCATTCCCCGGCCTTGCGGGAGTAGTCGAGGTAGAGCATCGAAGCCACCGCGTCGACGCGCAGGCCATCGACGTGGAAACGCTCGAGCCAGGAAAGGGCGGAGCAGACTAGGAAGCCGCGCACCTCGTGGCGGCCGTAGTTGAAGATCAGCGTACCCCAGTCCTGGTGTTCGCCGAGACGCGGGTCGGCATGTTCGTAAAGATGCGTTCCGTCGAAGCGGGCCAACGCAAAGAAGTCGCGAGGGAAGTGGGCCGGCACCCAATCAACAATCACGCCGATGTTCGCCCGATGGAGCGCGTCAACCATCGTCATGAAGTCTAGCGGCGATCCGAAGCGATGGGTCGGCGCGTAGAATCCCGTGACCTGGTAACCCCAGGAGCCATCGAAGGGGTGTTCGGACGGAGGCATCAGCTCCACATGGGTGAAGCCCATCTTCACGCAATAGGCGGCGAGCTGTTCCCCGAGGTCGCGGTAACCGAGCACGCGGCCACCCTCTTCGGGGACGCGGCGCCAAGAGGCGAGATGCACTTCGTAGACCGACATCGGTTGCGTGCGCAGGTCGCGACTACGACGGGCTTCCATCCAAGCCGCGTCGTTCCAGACAAACTTCGAGAGATCGCAGACGATGGCGGCATGGTTCGGAGACGGCTCGAAGTGCAGACCGTAGGGATCCGTCTTCAGGAACGGCGTGGAATCATGCGGACCGACGATCTCGTACTTGTAGCGGGCGCCGGCATGAACCCCCGGAATGAAGAGTTCCCAGATGCCGGAGGCGCCAAGGTTGCGCATTGGGTGGGCATGGCCGTTCCAGAGGTTGTGGTCGCCGACGACCGAGACGCGGCGGGCGGAGGGAGCCCAGACGGCGAAAGAGACGCCCAGCACGCCATCGAGGGTGCGGACGTGAGAGCCGAGCTTATAGTGGGCGCGATGATCGTCGCCCTTGCCCAGCAGGAAGAGATCATCCTCCGAGATCGTCGGCAGGAAGCGATAAGGGTCGTCGACAATGCGGCTCACGCCGTCGGGATACGTCACGCGGAAGCGATAGCGGAAGAGCGCGGTGCCAGGCAGTTCCACCTCGAAGACGCCGCTGGCATGCAGCTGCTTCATCGGGACGGGCTTAGTCGGACCTTCAGGGACCCATTCGCAGGCGCTCGCCCAAGGGAAGAGCGAGCGGGCGACCAGACCGCCGCCGGCCAGCTGATGGAGACCCAGGAAGCGGTGCGGAGAGGTCTCCTTGGCGTCCACTAGGGCGGTCAACTCTGCTGGGCTGAGGCGCATCCCGAGAGACTCCACGCAGGGCGGTAAATCGGCAAGCGCTCATTGCCCGAAAAACCTTGAGGGAAATCCCGGACCGACAACGCTCGCCAGATGCCTGGCCGCCGTTTCTGGATTCTTGCCGCAAGCCTCTCCCTGACCGTGGCGGCCCTGGCGGCTGAACCCGCCCAAGTCGTGGCTAAACTCGCCGAAGTGATGCCCAACATCGTCGCCGACACCTTCGCCCCGGAAGAAGGGGGTAAGGTCCTCGTCGCCACCAACGCCCACCTCGAAAGCAATGGGACAACCATCGACGCCAAGAAGATTCGCTTCGACACCCGCACCGGCACCATCATCGCCGAAGGCAACGTCGTGTATGCCACCAAGAACCTGCGCATCATCGGTGACAAAATTGAGTCCGATCCACGCAACGACACCATCGTGGCGACCAACGTCCGGTTCGGCCGAGCGCCCCTCTACTTCACCGCCGAGTCGCTGAAAATCGTCAAGGGCAATAGGACTATGCGCGGATTACGCATGTGGAATAGCGAACCTGAGCAGCTCGGCATGCATCTCAAGATCTCCGAGGCGGCTTATACGGAAGCCGACGACCGCCTCAGGATTCGCAGCGTCACGCCGCACGTGGCTGGTATCCCGTTCTTCAACCTCCCGTATTACGCGCAGGACGGCTATCGCGACATCCCTTACGACCTTTACCTTAACACCGGCAGCGAAGATCACCAAGGACGCTACCTGCGCTCCACGTTCCTGATGCGCCAGTCCCCTTCCCTTTGGGTCGGCGGCCTGCTCGATATCTACGGCAAGTCTGGTATTCTCGTCGGCCCAGCGTTCCGCTACGACAATTCCAAGCAACCTGAGGGCGGCATCGTCTGGAAGGGTAAGTTTGAGAGCGGCTATATCAGCGACCGCGGTGACCTGCTTACCGATGTCTACGGCCGCACCCCGGATCGCCAGCGCGCCTTCCTGTTCGGCGAGGTCAATGGCCGCACCGTCGACGGCGTCGAGTTCGCCGGCAATATCTTCGGCCAGTCGGACCCCGGGTTCATGCGGGATTTCCGCCCGAACCTAATCCGCGAAACCGGCAACCCCCAGGCGAACTTCGAAGTCTCCGCACCCTACGCCGGCGGTTATCTCTCCGCCTCGCTCACAGCCAAGGCGGATAACTACCAGGATATCGTCCAGAAGCTCCCTGAGTTCCGCTTTGACCTGCCGCCGCAGGCGATGGACGGCAGCGACTGGAATCGCCGTAGCTTCGTGAGCCTCGGCTACTTCTCCGAACGCCCGTCGGCCGACCTGCCCCTCGCCAACTTCCAGACGGCCACGCTCGCGAGCGGGGCTTGGTCGACCGCCCGCCTTGACACCTATTTCGGAGTTAACCGCACCTTCGCCCTCAACGAGTGGCTGACGTTCAAGCCCGTGGCCGGCGTCCGTGCCACTGGTTGGTCCCAAGGCATCAACGGCAATGGCACCACCGCCAAGGTCATCGCCCAGACGGGCTTCGACCTCGAGGGTCTCGCCACCGGTTCCTGGGACTTCGTGGCCAACAAGTGGGGCATCGACGGGATGCGCCATAGCATCCGACCCCTCCTGCAATACCGCGTCATGCCTGGCGCTGACCGTGGGATTGGCACCGTGCCCATGACGCAGCGTGCCGTCTCGGCTTCGGCCTTGGAAGAAGTCGATCTCGCCGACCGCCTCGACCCCGCCTCCACGACTGACCGCCAGGTCGTCCGTTTTGGCCTGCGTAATACCCTCGAGACCCGCGATGCCAAGTTCGGCACCCGTGAACTCGCGCGCGCGGACCTCTTCGCTGATTGGCGCGAAGGTCCGACGGCCGCGGATACCGGACGCAGCGACCTGCACTGCGCGATCAGCCTGACGCCCGCCCCATGGGTCAGCGTGAGCTCCGGCCTGCGCCTACCCAACGGCGGCGGCGCCGCGCTCGAATCCATCCAGAGCATCGCCTTCCACTCCGGCGACTTCTGGCGGACCTCCTTCAGCTGGGTCGAACTCCGGGAGATCACCCAAGCCCGGCAGCTCATCTGGGAAGGCCGCGTGACCTTGAATTCGATCTACACCCTCGTCGCCACGCTCAACTACGACGCGCTGGCCGGCCAGACCACTTACGAAAGTATCGGTATCATCCAGCGCATCGCGAATTCCTGGGAGCTCGAGTACGGGGTCATGCAGCGACTCGACCCCATTAACAACGGCAAGAGCTCATTGGGCTTCCAACTGCGGGCTAGATTATTCAAGTTCTGAGCGTGACGGACACCCCACCAAACTCCCCTTCGGTCCCCGAAGACGGCATTTTGCCGCCAGCCGACCTGCCCATCCGCCTCGATGTCTTCGAAGGACCGCTCGACCTGCTCCTGTTCCTAATCCGTAAGAGCGAGATTGATATCTACGACATCCCGATCGAGAAGGTCACGCAGCAGTACCTCGAGATCCTGCGCACACAGGAGAAGGATAACCTCGAGCTCGCGGGCGACTTCTTCGTTATGGCCGCAACGCTCATGTACATCAAGAGCCGCATGCTTCTGCCAGTCGAAAGCCGCCCGGAAGAGGATGTGGCCGCCGCGGACGAAGGACATGACCCCCGCTGGGCGCTCGTCCAGCAGCTCATCCAGTATAAGCGCGTCAAGGAGACCGCCGCTATCATCCGTGGGCTCGTCGATGACCGTCAGGGCCTACTCGGCCGCCACGTCTTGCAGCCTCAAGGCGAAGACGCCGTCGCGCGACCCGTCGCCCCAGCCGACCGCATCGAACTCTGGAATACCTTCAACCTCGTCCTTCGCCGCCTGGCCGAACGCATTCAGCCAGGCAACATCACGACCGAGACCGTCACGGTATCCGACCGCATGGAGACAATCCTCGCCCGCCTCGAGACCGAGACCACGTTCGCCTTCACCAGCTTACTGCCCGAACGTCCAACCATTGGCTTCCTTGTGGCCACCTTCCTCGCGTGCCTCGAACTGGCGCGTCTAGGAAAGTTGGCCTTAGAGCAGGATGCCGCCTTTGCGGAGATCAATTGCTCCAAAGCCGAAGCCGCCACCGTGCCGAACGCCGGCGAAGCCCTCGAAGGTAAGTCGGAATTCGACGAGCCCGCCGGCGAGGCCAACTGAGCCACGGGCTTGAAATCGCCGCCGGCCTGGCCAGACTTTACCCATGGCTCGCGCTAAGCGTCCTTCCAACCATCTGCTAGGCATCGGTCTTGATGCTCAGGACAAGCATAAGCGCATCACCCGTGGCGAAGGCTTCAATCTCGTGGGCGGCTCGGAGGATACGCACGAACGGATGACCGAGACCGTGATTAAGACCTCCGAAGACCTCAGTCGCAAGGGCCGGACCATCGCCGAAGCTCACCCGGAGGAGTTGGCCGACCTGCTCCGCAAGCACGACCGTGGTGCTTGAGCCAAAAAGGAGCCACAGACGGGTTGACTCACCTCTTTCGCAGGATTTGACTTCCACTCCCTAAAAATGAGCAACGAGCTGCCCCCTCCCCCGCCTCCTCCTCCAGCTGACGGTGACAACTCCGCAGCGCAGGCTCCTAAGTTGAAACTCTCCAAGCCGGCTGGCGCCGCGATTCCTCCGCCTCCCTCCGCCGTCCCGGCTCCCGCCGCTGCTGGCGCCGCGATTCCTCCGCCTCCCTCCGCCGTCCCGGCTCCCGCCGCTGCTCCACGTCCGGCCGCTGCTCCGGCCGCCAATCGTAGCGTCGGCAATGTCTCCGCTGCGTTTGACGTACTCGCCCTTGCGGCTTCGCTGATTGGTGCAGTGCTCCTTGCACTCGAACTCTTCGTTAAATCCAAAGGTTAAGTCTCTTTCATGGCCTCCGATCTCATCCTCAATCTCGATAACAGTAACTTCGACGCCACCATCAAGGCGTCGGCCGTCCCCGTCCTGGTGGACTTCTGGGCCACCTGGTGTGGCCCGTGCAAGCAGATCGGGCCCGTGCTCGATCAGCTCGCCACCGAGATGAACGGGGCCGTCCAAATCGTGAAGGTCGACGTCGACACCAATCAAGCGCTGGCCCAGCAGCTGGGCGTGAACTCCATCCCCGCCCTGTTCCTCTACAAGAACGGCGTCGTGGTGGACAAGATGGTCGGCGCTCGCCCTAAGGGCGACATCGCCGCCTTCATCAAGAAGCACTCCTGAAGTCGGGCGAAAGCCCAACAAGAAAGGCCCGGGATAACTCCCGGGCCTTTTTATTACCTCCTGATCCGAGACCTTACTTGGCCTCGAGCGGGTGCTCCTTCAGGAGGTCGGCGGGAATGTACTGGGCGCGGTTACCAATGGCCTTACGGACTTCGGCAACCTTGGTGTCCATGACCGGCTCGGCGACGTTACCCCAGGCCTGACGGACGTAGGTGATAATGTGGGCGACCTGAGCATCCTTGAGACCAGCGCCGATGTTCGGCATGTTGCCGTTATACTTCACACCGTTGACTTCAATCTCGCCAGCAAAGCCTGCGAGAACGGCCTTGATGATGCGGTCTTCAGAGCCAGTGACCCAGCCCGACTTAGCGAGCGGAGGGAAGGCGCCGGGAACGCCAAGACCAGTCGCCTGGTGACAAGCGGCGCAGTTGGCGAGGAAGAGCTTCTCTCCCTTAGCCGCGTCGGGCTCAAAGGCCACTGGACCACCAGCGAGGGAAGCCTTGGGGGCGTTGAGGTCGAAGGCAGTTGGTGCAAAATCACCCGAGTTGCGGGTGAGATAGAGACCGGCCCAGAAGCCAAACCCGCAGAAGAGGAAGACGATCAGGATCGGCGTCAGAGAGAAACCCTCGGTAGGCTCGTCCTTGTCGCGGGACAGCTGCGAGTGAACCTCCACCAGGCGTCCGTCGGAAGGTCCTTCGGAGCCAGCACCGGAGGGACCCCGGCGAGGACGGTTGTTATCAGGATGACGGTTACGTTCGTTCATGGGTTCACTGCTTCAGTTTGGCTTCCGGCGAGGAATAATCCTGACGGAGGGATTTAAGGTAAGCCACCAGAGCGACGGCGCGCTCCGAGGGGACGACGCTCTTGCCATCGGCTGAGAGAGCGTAGAGGTAAGAGTAATAAGGATGCCAGGTGGCGCCGCTGGAGGCGGGGTCGCGGAGGAGGGCGTCGATGTCGAGTCCCTTGGTGCGGGCGCCATAGTTGGCGAGGTCTGGACCGATACGGCGATCGCCGAGGAGGACAGGCTTCTGTTGGACGTAGTCGCGGGCCACCGAGGCGCGGACGCCATAACCGCGGGCGATATCACTACCCTGCCCGGCCGGACGGACTTGCTGGGTGTGACAGCTGACGCAACCAAGGGAGACGTAGACCGCGCGACCCTGGATGGCCAGACCGGGCTCGAGGGATGGGAAGAGCGGCCCGCCTTCTTCGGCGGGCGCGCGGCCGAGGGAGCCGAGCTGAACCTGGCTACTGATGACCAGCGCGCCAAAGGGCATGGCGACGGCCAGGAAGATTCCGGCCAGGAGAGTGTTGAGATTCTTCATGGGGTGTCCGGATTAGTCGTGGCGGCCAGCAGAAGCCGGCGCGAAAGATTTAAGGATCATGCCGAAAGCGTTGAGGGCGAAGGCAAGGTGACCGACGAGCAGGAGGACCGCCGAGACACTGAGCGCGACGTTCCAGGAGGAACCAGCCTTGGCGACCTGCTGGAAAGAAACCGTGACGTCAGCGAGCTGCTTACCGCTTTCATAGCCGCCAACGAGCAAGGCCACGACTGAAGCAACGGCGCCGAGGGCGGTGGCCCAGAAGTGCACGTGGACGAGCTTGGCGGAAGGCCAGAGCGAGCCGGTCAGGCGAGGTAGCACGAAGTAGGCGGCTCCGAAGATTACCATCGTGGCGCACGCATAGACCAGAAGCTGCTCCTGACCGGCAGCGAAGGAAGTAAACCGGACCACGGCGTTGGGGCCGCGGAAGCCGAATATCGCATTGAGCAATCCGAAGAGCGTGAAGGCCACAGCGCCGAAGCTCACGAAGCGCAACGTGGTATCGTTCCAGGCGCGAGACCAGCCACCTTCGGTCGAAAGCGTCCCGTGGAAGTTGAGGGCGGTGATGATCACCGGAATGATCAGCATTGCGCTGGCGACGACGCCAACGGACTGGAGCCAGAGCGGCACCGGGGCACCAATCATGGTGGACGGTCCCGTCCAACTGGCGAAGAGGAAGAACGTCCAGAAGGCTACCGGGGCGAGGTAGTAACCGCTGATGGTGCGACCGAGAACCTTGGGCAGGAAGTAATAGACCGCGGCAAGGGCCGAGGCGCCGAACCACAGGAGGAGGAGGTTCGAAACGAACCAGCTGTGAGCGATGGCTTGGACGACGCCCGAAGCCGGCTGCCAAAGGACGAGCAACTGGGCCAGGAGGTAGGTCAGCGGGAAGGCGAAAGAGGCTCCAACCACGAACCACTGCGAAGCGAAGGTGTGACCCGTGGGGCGACGCGCGAAGGCGACGATCGGCCAGAAGCCGGCGAGCAGGAAGGCGACGGCGAGGACCGGACCGACTTCGCGGGGGAATTCCAGGAGACCGAAGCCAGTCTGATTACCGGCGAAGATCTGGATTACACCGTAAGTAAGAGCGAGGTTCCAGACCGCACCGCCCAAGGTGGCGATCCAGCCGTTACGAAACTCGAAACGACCGAGCTGAGAGAGCAGCCAGAGGTTGAGGGCGAAGAAGGCGTTGAAGCCCCAGCCGTAGATGAAGAGGTTGCGCTGGGCGGCGGCGACGTGTCCGTAGGTGAGGATCTCGCAATCACGGAAAGGACCGGCGACGAGCGATCCCTGCTGCAGGGCGGCGATCACGCCGAGGACCGAGGCCGCGAGCAGCCAGATCACCGCGGAAATA
>CAIVYX010000143.1 GCA_903910245.1 uncultured Opitutia bacterium
CGTCGACGTGCCGAAGTGCCCCATCGCGACGGACGCAATCAACTCCGCTCTCGCCCGTTCCCGTAAGGACATCAAGTCCAACCCTGGACGTTTCGAACGTGGTGCTACCCTGCTCTTCCGCGATTGCGAAGAAGGCGTCGTCACCGACTCCCGCCAGGTCGTCACCGAGAAAGTCGGCGCGGTGCAGCTCAAGTTCCTGGCCGGTGAGTTCTTCCAGAATAACCCATCCGTCCTCGAGCAGTTCGTCGGCCACGCCATCAAGCTCGCCCATGAATCCGGCGCCAAGCACCTCGTCGACACCTATTGTGGCTCGGGACTCTTCGCGCTTTCCGGCGCCCGCCTCTTCGATTCCGTCAACGGCATCGAGGTCAGCGCCGAGGCCGCCCGCAAGGCCGCTGAGAACGCTACGCTCAACCACTTCCTCAACTGCCGCTTCATCGCCGGCTCCGCGGAATCGATCTTCAAGAAGATTCCCGTCGAGGGCCATGAATCCGCCGTGATTGTCGACCCGCCCCGCAAGGGTTGCGACGAAGCCTTCCTCGACCAGCTACACGCTTTCGGCCCGCGCCGCATCGTCTACGTCAGCTGCGCCCCCGACACCCAAGCGCGCGACGTGAAGTACCTCTGCGCCAAGGGCTGGAAGGTCATCTCAGTTCGTCCGTTCGACCTCTTCCCGCAGACCCGTCACGTGGAGTGTATCGCAGCACTGGAACGGGCCTAAGCGGACCGTCAGGGCACAAAAAAGGGGCGCCACCAGGCGCCCCTTCTGCTTGGCCAGTCAGCCCGTTTAGGCCTGCGGCTTGGCGGCGTTCTCTTCCTCTTCGTCCGAACGTTCGACCTTGGAGATACCGAGCAGCGACTCGCCTTCCTTGAGGCGCATGACGCGGACGCCCTTGGTGGATCTTCCATAGCACTGTATGTCTGATACCTTGGTACGGATGGACTGGCCGCCCTTGGTGAGGAGCATCACCTCGTCGTCTACACGCACACTAAGCGCACCAGCAACGCCAACTTCCGTATTGATAGCAATAACGCCAACTCCACCTCGAGACTGCTTAGGGAATACGAGTGCCTTGGTTTCAGGGTCGTTAAAGTAAGTCCTCTTACCAATGCCATCGGCACCAACAACCAAAAGCGTGCAGTCAGGATCGACAACTTCCATTGTCTTAGCCAGGTCTCCTGAATCTAATCGCATTCCGATAACTCCGGTAGTGTCTCGGCCAGTCGAGCGCACGTCAGATTCATGGAAACGAATAGACATGCCCGACCTAGAAACCATAATGATTTCATTGTCACCGTTGGTGAGTTTCACGGAGATCAAAGAGTCGCCGTGCTCAATTTTAACTCCAATTTTCCCGTCTTTTCGAGAATGAGCGTACTTGGATAAGTCAGTTTTCTTGATGATGCCGTTTGCAGTACACATCACTAAGAACTTCCCCTCATCAAAACTTGGCACGCAAATCATAGCGGCCAGCTTCTCGTCGTCCTTGAGGTCGAGCAGGCGGGCGATCGACTTACCTCGTGTGGCGCGAGCAGCCTCCTCAATCTCGTACACCTTCTCCACGTAGACACGTCCGTTGTTCATGAAGAACATCATGTGGTCGTGCGTGTTGGCCGTGAAGAGGTGCTCGATGAAGTCGCTGTCCTCGTCGGACGCGGCCTTCGAGAGCTCGGCGCCCTTCGTGCCTTTTCCACCCTTCTTCTGGAGGCGATACTGGGCGACCGGGGTGCGCTTGATGAAGCCCGCATGCGAGACGGTGACCACGCAGCCTTCGTTGGCGACGATGTCCTCCATCGAGAGGTCGCCTTCCTGGGCCGAGACCTTCGTCTTGCGAGGACCGATGTGCTTCTTGGCGGCGTCACGCAGCTCCTTCTTGATCAGGGTGAGCAGCTTCAGCTCGCTCGAGAGGATGCTGCGGAGTTCTTCGACGAGTGCCATCAGTTCGCGGTACTCAGCCTCGATCTTGTCGCGCTCTAGTCCGGTGAGCTGGTAG
>CAIVYX010000144.1 GCA_903910245.1 uncultured Opitutia bacterium
ACGTCGCCAAGGAACACCCGGAGATTGTCGCACGACTCAAGGCTTTGCTTGAGACGCAGCGGGCTAAGGGCGTCGGTCAGCCGTTACCGAACTAATCGGTCGATTAATTTCGAGCCATCGCCTTCTCCCGACTTGAAGCGGAGGGAGGAAGGGTGATGCTCGGCGCATGAGCACGACCCCTATCCGAGTCCTTTGCGTCGGCGCTGGCCACATGGGCCGCTCGCATGCCCTCGCTTACCATAAACTAACTGGCTTTCAAATCGTCGGCCTCGTGACCCGCTCCGCCGATTCCCGCGCCAAGCTCAACGCCGAACTCGGCGGAGGCTACGCGGAGTATGGCGACTTCCATGCCGCGCTCAAGGCCACCAGGCCTGATGCGGTCTCGATCTCGAGCTACCCTGACACGCATGCCGAATATGCCGTCGCCGCGCTCGAAGCCGGCTGCCATGTCTTTGTCGAGAAGCCTCTCGCCGTCACGGTCGCCGAAGCCGAACAGATCGTCGCCAAAGCCAAAGAAGTTAAGCGCAAGGTCGTCATCGGCTACATCCTCCGCCATCACCCGGCCTGGACTCAGTTCATCAAGACCGTGCAGACGCTCGGCAAGCCGCTCGTCATGCGCATGAACCTCAATCAGCAGAGCTACGGTGACATGTGGAAGACGCACAAGTCGCTCCTGCAGACTTGCAGTCCTGTCGTCGACTGCGGCGTCCACTATGTCGATGTGATGTGCCTCATGACCGGCAGTCGCCCTGTGCGCGTCTCCGGTATCGGTGCCCGCCTCACCGAAGATATGCCTGCTGGCCAAATCAACTATGGCCATCTCCAGGTGACCTTCGCCGACGGCTCTGTTGGTTGGTATGAGGCCGGCTGGGGGCCCATGATGTCCGAGGAAGCCTTCTTTGTGAAGGACGTGATCGGGCCCAAGGGTTGCGTCTCAATTGTCGCTGGCAAGGCTTCGCAGGCTGGCAACTCCGCCGACGTCGATTCGCACTCCGCCGCTCAGGCCCTAAAGGTCCATTCATCTCAGCTTGGCGCCGACGGTAAGTTCACCAAGCCCGATGAGATCGTGCCGACGGACGCCGACCCAGGTCATGATGGCCTGTGCGAGCGTGAGCAGATTTATTTCGAAAAGGCCATTCGCGAAGATCTCGACCTCACTGCGCACATGGATGACGCCGTGAACTCGATGCGCATCGTCGCCGCGGCGGATCAGTCGTTCCGCGAAGGCCGCACGATCAATCTCTGAGCGGCGATGTCGCATCCGAACCTCGTCTTCATGGGCGTCTCCGGCTGCGGTAAGAGCACCGTGGCGGAGATGTATGCGCAGCGCACCGGCGCCACGCTGATTGAGGCCGACGGATTTCATCCGCCGGCTAACATCGCCAAGATGAGCGCGGGCACGCCGTTGACCGACGACGATCGTGCGGGCTGGCTGGCCGCCATGGCCGCCCGTCTCGCCGAAGGCAAAGCGCGCGGCGAAGCGATGGTCGTGACCTGTTCCGCTTTGAAGAAGGCCTATCGCGATCGCCTACGCGAAGGGGATCCCGAGCTCTTCTTCATCTTCCTCGATGGCAGCCAGGAGCTCCTGCAGGCCCGTCTCGACGCGCGCAAGGGGCACTTCATGCCTCCCGGACTGCTCGGTAGTCAGCTCGCCACGCTGGAGCGTCCGAACCTCGCCACGGAGAAGTGCCTGCACGTCAGCATCAGCCTTTCGCCTGAGCAGATCTGCGCGACGGTCGGCGTGGCCATGCGTCGTTTCGCCTGAAAAGCACAAGGCCCGCGCGATGGCGGGCCTTCGTGTTCCGACGTAAGCGTGAAGCTTACTTCTTCCAGACGACCTTGGACGGCTCGATGACGCTCGTCTTGTCGAGGGTCGGGAAGCCTTCAGGGACGGGCAGGGTGAC